>JBARZO010000320.1:0-6830 GCA_049650165.1 Rubrobacteraceae bacterium | reverse complement strand
GAGGTGGCGCGGGAAGCGTCGGGGGCAATCTGGGAGAAGTTCCTTGAGTACCGTTCCGAGGAAGATTTCGTCGGGATGGACGTGGCGCGTAAGTATCTGCAGATGGGCTACACCCGGTCGCGGCGTTACGCGAAGCACAAGGGCGGCAAGAAAAGCCAGCCGCTGGAGAACGAGGACCCTGTAAAAGCCCGCTCGGCGGAGATCTTCTACGAAAAGTGGCGGGCTGCAGCTGAAGACCCGGAGTACAAGCGGCTAAAAGAGCTGCATCGAAACTCCTAGTGTGCCCGGACGTATACATGTTCGAACGAAAAACTTATCCGAGGAGGCAAAGGTTTCATGAAGAGTTCCGGTTTGGCGGCGGTTTTGAGCTTCTTTATCTCGGGATTGGGGCAGATCTACAACGGCCAGATCCTCAAAGGTCTCGTCATCATCCTGGTTCAGGTGGTCAATGGATTTTTGACGACTATCTTGATCGGTTGGATCCCTCTAGCAATCGTCTGGATCTGGGCTATTTTCGACGCGTACTTCGTGGCCGAACGTAAGAACGCCCGCTACGATTTGCGCTAACATCCATTCCATGGACCAACAAGGTTTGCTAACCCTCGAAAGCGCCGTAACGGCCATAGGTGAGGCCGCCTCCGCTGTCGCTCAGGAAGTCGAGCGCGACCGGATGGGCGAGACTTCTCTCGCACGCCTCTCGACGGTCGAAGCGGAGCTGAACCGGAGCCGGATAGCGCTGGAGAAAATAATCCGCGAAGAAGGCGGTTAGAGCAGAATCCCTAGCTCTGGCGGCGCTTGGCGAGCCAGGGGACGAGGATCAGAAGTCCCACCAGCGCCAGAAGGGCCGGTAAGACGATGGCTGCGGCGAACCGGGTAAGAACCATTCTCCGAAAATTACCTGAATCGTTGAGGTGAGGAAATGGTTTGTCCACTGGTACTTCGACCTCCAGGAATTCGCACAGGGGTTCCCAGCCTTCTTTTACCTCGTACACCAGTAGCCGGTCTTCCGGAACGCTTTCGATAACCTCTTTATTGTGTCGTTCGAAGACTTCTATGGCGTAGCGACGGTCCTCGAAACGTCCGTCGAACGTCCCATCCCAGATGAGGGTGTTGACCATTTGGGCGCCACGCTTTACGTGCGGCGCGAACATCCCGGCGATGGGAAAGATCCCTGCCGATAGAGGAGAATTAGTGCTCAGGCGGCGCACGTTGTAGATGGTGTTCGAGACGCTCTCGTACCAACGCTCCGGATCCCGAACGCTGAGCAGGATCTTCGCGTCGGGGAACTCTTCCATCATATCCTTGTAGAACGTGCAGCCGGGCCAGTCTACGGTGGCTTTGTAGTTTCCCAGAAAGTGTTCCCAGTTCACCGGATGTCCGTTGGCCGCTGCATCCCACGTTTCGATGTGGTCCGGGTTCTCGAAGACCTCGGACATGTGGTAGCAGGGATCGAAGCCGAGTTCTTCGAGCGCCGCTTTTAGCGACATAGTGCCCGTACGTCCGAAACCGGCCCCGATCACTTTGATGCTTTTGAAGTCCTACCGTTTTTAGGTCCTAGTTGATGCACTCGCCGGTGCTCACCGGGTTCGCGCGTTGGGCGGCGCGATCCAGGCGTTGCTCGATGAGTTGGGAGGGGACGCCGTACCCGGAGTTGCTGGAATCGGCCTGGCTGGCGAAGATTGTCGAGACGACTTCGCCGTCGCCGTTTACGACCGGACCGCCGGAGTTGCCGGGCCTGACGTAGACGCGGAAGCTGGTCACCGTGCGTTCTACAGGCCCACTGTTGTAGGCGTCGGTGGAGATCACCCGCCGCGTCTCACCCGTCCGCCCGGGACGAATGTCTAACGGACCATTCTCCGGAAACCCGAGTACGGCCACCGGCTGTCCGGGCTCGGGGTCGGCCATCGCCGTGGACGGAAGGTTCAACCCATCAACGCGCAGGATGGATATGTCGTTCCTCTCGTCGAAGAAAACCACCTGGGCCCGCTTACTGGGGCCGGATCCACCGGCCTGAACCCGGGTTACGGTCTCGCCCGCGACGACGTGTGCGTTGGTAACTACCAGGTCTGGCGCGGCGACCCAGCCGGACCCCTCGACACCGTAGCCACAGGCTATTCCGGTAACCCGAACCGTGCGAGAGGCCGCTTCGACTACTTCCGGATCTTGGACTATGCTGGCGTCCGGGTCTTCCACGTTAGTCTGAGGAGCCCGGATCTGGGGTAGCGGATCCAGCTTAGAAACCGCCTCGGTAAAGAACTGCGAAGGCATGCGCTCGTTCAAAGCCTGCAGTATCCGAGATTCTCTAAGGGTGGGATGAAGGCCCGCGAGCGGCGGGGCCTGGATCACGAAAAGCCCGACTACCCAGACCAGCGTCAGCGACAGCGCCAAACCCAGCGCCGCCCCACCAAATCCATCCAGGCTCGCAGAGGCCGAACCTCGCAGCCGGGACCGGATCGAGCGCCCGATAGCCCGCGCCAGGACGTCCCCCAACACGGCAAACGCCAGGATGCTCACCAACGTAACCCCCGCCCGGAAGACCAGACTTTCATTATCCGGGACCAGAAACGGCGCCAGCCGGGACCCCACGGAAACTCCCACAACCACACCGGCGAGCGAGAAGGCTCCCGCGAGAAAGCCCGTCCGGGCGCCCCGGGCCACCACGAGCACAACAAACAGCAAAATAAAGAGATCTAGGATGCTCACCGGCAAATTTTAACCTCAGAGTGGGGTTTTTGCCGCACCTTCCAACGGACTTGGGGTGATACTTCCCTCATCGCCGGTATAATCCCGAACAATGAGAGCACTAGAATTTCTACCGGACGTACAAAACTTCCTCGAAGAACGGGGCGAGCCCGCCTACCGGCTGAAGCAAGTCTACGCCGCGCTCACGGGTTCGCTTATCCGCGATTGGGACGAAGCGACCTCGCTACCAAAAGGGTTGCGGGCCGAACTCGCAGAGAAGATCCCGGCGGCAACTATGACGCTGGAACGCCAGTTCGAGGCCTCCGACGGTACCCGTAAATATCTCTTTTACACCCACGACGGGCACGCCATAGAGACGGTCATGATCCCCGAAAAGGGACGGCACACCGTCTGCATCTCCACCCAGATCGGCTGCCCGATGGCCTGCACTTTCTGCGCCACGGGGCTGCTCGGCATAAAACGTAACCTCAAAGCCCGGGAGATCGCTGAGCAGGTTTTCGTCGCCGCCCGGGACGTTGCGCCCGAACGAATTTCCAACGTCGTTGTTATGGGAATGGGGGAGCCGTTCCTGAACTACAACGAGACTCTGAAGGCGCTGAAGGTTCTGAACGACCCGGACGGGTTCGGGCTCGCCGCCCGGCACATTGCGGCTTCTACGAGCGGGTTGGTAGATAAGATCCGGCGTTACGCCGACGAGCCGGAGCAGTTTCACCTGGCGATCTCGCTTCATACACCCTTCGAGGAACAGCGCAAAGAGATCATGCCGGTAGCCTCCCGCCACGCTATCCCCGAACTCATGTCCGCTGCCCGCTACTTCGTGGATAAAACCAACCGCAAACTATTTTTCGAGTACACGCTGCTCGCCGACGTCAACGACACGGACGAGCACGTCGAGGCGCTTTCTTTGGTTCTGGACCATCCGCTCTATCACCTGAACCTCCTCCGCTTTAACTGGACGGATACCGGCTACACGGCGACCTCCAAAAAGCGGGCGAAAGACTTCCTGAACTACGCGAAAGAACTCGGCCTCTCTGCGACGCTTCGCCCGAGCCGGGGCAACGACATCGACGCCGCCTGCGGCCAGCTCGCCGCCAAAGACCTGCGCGGACGCCCCGTAGTCCAGCTTTCCTAATACCCATTGAAGGCCGAACCCGCAGAGCGGCTAGACCCCCGGGCCAAAAAACTTTGGCGGATCTCGAACGCCCTCTGGAACGCGCCGCTCCTAATACTGGCCGGCGCTGTCGGATGGTTTCTGGTTTGGCGGCTGGATTTCTCCATTCTTATAGGGGTATTGCCGCTGCTCACGATGACGGTGTTCTATGGGCTGGTAGTCGGGGTGTTGCCTCCGCTGCGCTGGCGGCGATGGCGGTATGAGATCCGGGAGGAAGAGGTAGACCTTCAGCGAGGCATTATCTGGGTCAGCCGGACTCTGGTGCCGCTCGCCCGCATCCAACACGTGGACACTCAAAACGGGCCGTTGCAGCGGTGGTTCGGACTCTCCACGGTCATCTTCTATACGGCCGCCGGATCAAACCACATCCCGGAGCTCGCCGCGCCCGTTGCCGCCGAGGTGCGGGACCGAATCTCCGAGTTGACTAGAGAGCAAGATGAGCTCTGAGGAGCGTCACCTTCACCCGGCGGCGATGCTCATTGACGCGGTAAAGACGCTGCGGCGTTGGATCGGGTTTTTCGCCGCCGGTGGCGCAGCGGCGATCTTCAGCGGCGGGATGGATCTCTCGCTCTACCTGATCCTCGGAGCCATAACCGTGGTCGTCGGTTCGGCGGTGTGGGGTGTCCTCTCCTGGCGGGCGACCCGATACTGGACCTCCGGCGGCGCGTTCCACCTGCGTCAGGGCGTGTTGCAGAAAAACGAGCGGACGATCCCATTGGAACACGTCCAATCCGTAGATACGATACAGGGGCTTATACAACGCCTCTTCCGGGTCGTGGAAGTGAGGATCGAAACCGCCGGTGGCGCAATGACCGAATCCGACGCCTCACTCTCCGCCCTGGACCGTAGCGCCGCCGACCTGCTACGTCAGGAACTCGAAGGCGCCCGTCCGGAAACAGATGAGGAAGAGGAGGAGTCCGGGCCTACTGTTCTCCGGCGGCTCGGGACGAAAGAGCTGCTCATTGCGGGTGCGACGAGCGGGCAGATCGGGGTGGCGCTGTCCCTGGTCGCCATCGGCTCGCAGTTCTTCTACAACCTCGTCTCCGAGCGACTCTTGGGACGGGTCTATGAGTTCATAGCGCCGGATTCGATCCTCGCCCTCGCCGTCATTGCGCTCGCCGTAGGACTTTTTGCCTGGTTCCTGGCTATTGGTGGGACGATTCTCTCTTACGCGGGTTTCACCCTCTCTCGGGAAGGTGATTTTCTGTACATCAAGCGGGGACTCCTGGAGAAACGAGAGGCCACCATACCACTGGCGCGCATACAGGCCGTTCGGATAGTAGAAGGCGTTCTGCGCCAGCCGTTCGGGCTCGCCCTGATCCGGGTCGAGAGCGCCGGCTACGGCGCCGGCACGGAAGACGTAGCCGTCTCGACCACCATCTTCCCGCTTCTGCCCCGCAGAGAAGCCGTGAAACTACTGAAAGAAGCCGCCCCGGAGTTCGCCGTGGAGCCAGAGTTACGTCCGCTCCCAAGACGCTCCCTTCGACGGTACGTGTTCAGGTCTACGGTGGTGGTTTTTCTGCTCGCCATCGTGGCTGGAGTACAGCTCGGCTTCGTTCTGGATTCTATCCTGGCGGGGTTCGCCTTCTTGCCTTTGGTTATACCAGCGGCGATCTACGGCTGGCTCCGCTATCGGGACGCGGGATGGGAGGTGGTGGATGACCATCTGGTGGCGCGTTCCCGGAGTCTGGGCCGGACGACCTCGATCGCACCCCGGCGGCGGCTCCAGTCCCGGAGCGTCGTGCGGAGCCCGTTCCAGCGGCGCGCCCGGCTGGCGACTTTCAGGGTACGGGTCGCATCTAGTGGGGGCGGCACGGAGATCAACGTCGTAGACCTGGAATCCACCTCAGCCTTCGGGCTCCTCCGTCTGCTAGGTCCCCGCCGTTAGTCCTGGCTCCGGTGCCCAGTCCCGGGTCAAGAAGAGCCAGAACGCCAGTCCCGCATACTCATCGTATCCGGAGAAACGTCGCTTTATCTCTGCGTCCGGGACGGCCTCTTCTCCGGCGAGGCGGGCGTACTTGGGCCGGGTCCAGGAATCCAGGATGAGCTTCGAGTAACGTCCCAGCATCATCATGACGTGCGCCGCCGCGTACGGGCCAACTCCCGGCAACTCCAGCAGCCGTTTCTCCAGTTCTTCGTCCGGTAGTTCCTCCGAGCTTGCGTTTCCTAGCGCTTCGAGGTCCAGCCCGTCAGCGACCTCGACAGCTAGAGACTCGAAATACCGTCCCCGGTACCCGGCCCGAACTACCTCTTTGTAGAAATCTTCTCCGGCTCCGGCCATCGCTTGCGGGGTGGGGAAGGCGCGTCCGTATGGTCCAGGCGCAGGCGCATCCGGCGCGGGTTCTCCCAAATGTTCGACGAGCGCACCTACCATACGTTCGGTGGCGGACCAGGCGCAGTTGGTGGTGCAGATGGTCTTTACCACCTCCTCGAAAACCGTCGGGCTCCGGACCAAGCGCCCGGCCCCGCCCGTGACCCAGGCAAGCTCTGGGTCTTTGTTCACCAGGTCGTAGAAACCCGAGAGGTCTTCGTCTAACCGCAGTACGTCTATTAACGTGGTGCGGAGGCTCTCGGTTACTCTCTTTTCCGGTGGAGGACCGACTATGGTGGCGAGGCCGTTTCCGTTGGCGCCGGGGCTTACGTTTATTGTGCGAGGCTTGGAGCCCGTTGCGGAGAGCGTGATGGAGAAGGTCTGGGATTTCTCGTCGAGGAACATCGGTGGCAGCGAGGTGATGCCGTGCGACCGGAAGGTGCGCCACAGGTCGATCCGCTCCTCACCCGGACCAATCAGCGGAAACTCGAAGAATCCGCCGCCTTTCGAGACGACTTCCTTCATTCTCCGACGAAGGCCAGGTCCGTCGGCTCAACCGAGCCTTGTTCTGCGACCCGGACGACGCTCTTACCGTCTTCGTCTTCTTCCAGCATCCAGACTTCGTCTACGAGCGCGGATTCTTGC
>JBARZO010000319.1:0-2298 GCA_049650165.1 Rubrobacteraceae bacterium | reverse complement strand
GGAGTGAGGTCTTCGGTCTCTGATTCCCGCATGTGGTCTAACAGTCGGCTAGTGACTACGGGTTGGAGGAGTGAGCCGCCGTCGTTCACGGTGCGGATGGCGTCGAAGATTTCCTGTCGGGAGGCGCCTTTGAGCAGATAGCCTCGCGCACCCGCACGCAGCGCGCCCATTATGCGCTCGTCGGTGTCGTAGGCGGTGAAGACTACGGCGCGGGATGCGGAGTTCCTGTCACGAAGTCTTTCTAGAACTTCTACTCCATCCATACCGGGCATTTGCAGGTCCAGCAGGATCACATCCGGCTTCAGTCGTTCCGCCAGTCGGACAGTTTCCACGCCATCGTTCGCTTCACCCACGACTTCGAAATCCGGTTGAGTGTCCAGGACCGCGACGAGTCCTTCGCGCAGCATCGGGTGATCGTCGGCGACCAGGAGTGTGATGTTCTGTTCCACCTTAGGGCTTCTCCAGCGGCACAGTCGCCTCGACGCGGGTTCCGTGCCCAGGGTTGCTCTTCAACTCCAGCACGCCACCGAGCATCTTCGCCCGTTCGTTCATGCCGACCAGCCCGTAACGGCCTTCCGTCCCATCCGCCGCATCGAACCCCCGGCCATCGTCCTCGACCGTGAGCTGGGCCTGATCCGGGCTGTAGACGAGTCGGACTGCTACGTCGCTGGCTGCAGCGTGGCGGACGATGTTGGAGAGCGCCTCCTGGCAAATACGATAGAGAGCCACTTCGACGCGGGGCGGAAGCGGATGTCCCGCGTTGACCACTTCCAGGCGCGCGCTGATACCGTGTTCCTGACTCCAATGCTCAACCAGAGAACTGAGGGCTTCAGCGAGCATCTGGTCTTCGAGTGGGGCGGCCCGAAGATCCAGGACCGAGCGGCGGGCCTCCTCAAGGTTCGACTGGGTGAGGGAGAGAGCGCGGCGGAGCGGTTCGCGGAGGTTCTCCGGCTCCGAACCTGAATCCAGCAGGGCGTCGGCTGACTCCAGTTGCAGCGTGGTGGCCGTGAGACCCTGGGCGAGAGAGTCGTGGATCTCCCGCGCGATCCGGTTGCGCTCCTCGACCGCGCCGAGTTGGGCGCTCTTTTCGGAGAGCCGGGCACGCTCGACAGCGATAGAGAGCAGGTCGCCGATAGTGTAGAGCAGTCGCAGGTCATCCGGCGAGAGCCCTCTCCAGTCGTGGCCGGCGACGTTCATGACGCCGAGCTTGGCTTCCCCGGCGTAGAGTGGGATGCTGGCGTGATGCCGCAGTCCGTCGGTGCCGTCTACGAGGTCTTCGAGGCGGCTGCACTTGACGACGTTGACGTTGGCGGCGCCTTCCAGGTCACCCTTTTTGTAGGTGTCGAGACAGTAGCAGTAGCTGCCGCCGTCCATGCGGGTGGGGTCGTCCGAGAGCGCGGGTGGCAGGTTACGGGCGGCGGCGAGGTAGAACTGCTCTGTGGCGTCGTTGCGGAGCCAGATCCAACCGGTCCTCAAGCCGAGCAATTCTGCAACTTGCTCCAGGGTGAACTCCAAAGTTTCGTCCAGGTTCACAGAGCGGTTCAACTCCCGGGCGATCTCGTTTAGCACGGAGAGTTCGTGGTTGCGGCGTTGCAGGTCTTGATCTTTTTCCACTCCGAAAGACCCCGGCTCTCTAACGACTTTACTCAAAGAGAGTCTATCAACGCCCGCCGGCCTGGTAAGGCTATTCCTTGTGGTGCATACGGTTTCTGGAGCGCCGCCGGTAGTAAATATAGGTAAAGAGGATCAGGGCTACCAGGATCACTACTCCAAAGCCGAAGGAACGGGCGACTTCGAGTAGCTGGTCCCAGTACTGACCGAAAAAGTAGCCTATCGTTGAGTACGCAATGGCCCACACGGTTACCCCGGATAGGTTGTACGGAAGGAACTTGTAGTATTTCATGCGGCTCATACCGGCAAAGAGCGGGGTGGTACTCCTCAAGCCGGGGCCGAAACGTCCGACGAAGACGGTTTTCCCGCCGTGAGTCTCGAAGTATCGCTCGACCCGGTCGATGTGCTTCGCGTCGATCAAGCGAGCAATAATCCGGGAACGAAACAGCCGTTCGACGAGGGGACGACCGCCGATGCGTCCGATCCAGTACATAGCATTATCCGATACCAGCGCGCCCAATCCCCCGAAAAGCATGATCAGAGCCAGAATTGCCCGGTCGGTGTTGGCGAGCCAGCCACCGGCGAAGACCACCACGTCACCCGAAGCCGGCATCCCGAAGTTATCTATTGCCGCCCCGATAAACGCCACTAAATACCCATGATCCAGAAACAAGCTCGTCACGAACT
>JBARZO010000318.1:0-11542 GCA_049650165.1 Rubrobacteraceae bacterium | reverse complement strand
GTCCTTGCCGGAGAGAACGTCGCGGAGTATGCGAGCATTGAGGTGGGCGTCGCCCCCTAGCAGGCCGTCGGGGGCGTGCCGCGAGAGGCCGAAGTCTTCCGGGGAGATCTCATATTCCTTTATCTCGCCGTCCCGGACTTCGGCGACAATGGTCTCGGCGGTAACGGTGATCTCGTCCATGCCGTCCGTTCCATGAACGACCAGCGCCTTCTCCGCCCCTAACTCCGCCAGCGTCTCGGCTACGGGCCGGACGTAGGCTCCGTCGAATACGCCGATGAGCTGGCGTTTGGCCCCAGCGGGGTTTGTCAGCGGGCCTAGCAGATTGAAGATGGTGCGGAACGGCAACTCTGCCCGCACGGGGGCGACGAACCTCATCGCCGGGTGGTGGGTGCGGGCGAACATGAAGCCGATCCCCGAGGTAGAGATGCATTCGGAGACTTGATCCGGCCCGAGCTCTATCTCTGCCCCGAGCGCCTCCAAAACGTCTGCGGAGCCAGCCTGGCTCGTGGCGGCCCGGTTGCCATGTTTGGCGATGGTGACTCCGGCTCCCCGCGCAACGAAAGCCGCCGCTGTGGAAACGTTGATCGTGCCCTTCGAATCTCCGCCCGTGCCGCAAGTGTCCACCACGTCTTCCGGGGCTTCGACCTTCTCGGCGAAGCGGCGCATGGCGCGCGCGAAGCCGACAATCTCCGGCACTGACTCACCTCGGAGCCGCATGGCGGTAAGGAGTGCCGCCGTCGCTGGCGGTGGTACGGTTCCTTCCATGATCGTCTCTAGCGCCCGCTCCGCCTCGCCCTCGGTCAACATCTCTCCGGCGGCTACTTTTCGCAGGGCGTCGCGGAGCACCGTTAGAGCCCCAGGAAGTTTTTGAGCAGAGCTTTGCCGCTCGTGGTGAGCACGCTCTCGGGGTGGAATTGGACGCCTTCGGTTGGGTGTTCACGGTGCCTTACGCCCATGATCACACCGTCTTCGGTCTCGGAGGTAACCACCAGGCAATCCGGTAGCGAGTCCGGCTCTATGACGAGTGAGTGGTAGCGGGTCGCCTCGAAGTCCTGCTCCAGCCCGGCGTAGACACCTTTGCCGTCATGATGGATACGGGCCGTCTTGCCGTGGACCGGCTCTCCCCGCACAACGTCCGCCCCGAAGGCTTGCCCGATGGACTGGTGGCCGAGGCAGACACCCAGGATCGGGACTTCTCCGGAGAGTTCTCCGATGAGCGGCACCGACACCCCGGCTTCGTTTGGCGTGCACGGGCCGGGCGACACGACTATCCTGTCAGCATGGAGATCAGAAACCTCACCCGCCGTAACCTCGTCGTTGCGCCGGACGATGACCTCGGCCCCGAGTTCCCCGAGGTACTGGACGAGGTTGTAGGTAAAGGAGTCGTAGTTGTCTATAACGAGGACCCGCATGAGTAGAGGGATTGTAGCAAGGAGAAGCCCCGGAGAGGAGCGCGCATGACCTTACTGCTGACCGAAGAGGAAGTCGAACGCCTGTTGGATATGAATTCCACCATAGATGCCGTGGAGAATGTACTGCGGGATCAGGCGGAGGGCAACGCCACGAACCGCGCCCGCCGCCGCGTCGCCCTGCCTACCGGGGGCCTGAACTACATGGCCGCCGGAGCACCGGAGCTGGAGCTAATGGGTATCAAGGTCTACTCCATAGCCCGCACGGGAGCCCGCTTCTACACCATGCTCTTCGACTCCGAAGGCGGAGAGTTGCTCTCCATCATCCAATCGGACAAGATGGGCCAGCTCCGCACCGGCGCAGCAACCGGCGTCGCCACCAAACACCTCGCCCGCGAGGATGCCAGCACCCTGGGTATCTACGGCGCCGGGTGGCAGGCTGAGAGTCAGCTAGAGGCCATCGCGGCGGTGAAAGATCTCGAACGAGTCGTGGTCCACAGCCGCTCGGAGGAGAGCCGGAAAGCGTTCGCCGAGAAGATGGGCGAGAAGCTCGGGATGGAGATAGAGACCACCCATGCCCCCGAGGAACCCGCCGCCCAGGACATCGTCGTAACCATGACTTCCTCAAAAGAACCCGTACTCAAGGGCGAGTGGCTCCGGCCCGGGGCGCACGTAAACGCCGCGGGATCGAACTTCATCTTCAAGAGCGAAGTAGACCGGGACGTGATCCGGCGCTCCAGCTTCGTCTGCGTGGACTCTCGCGAAGAGTTAGGCCTCGAAGCCGGAGACCTCATGCCATCTCTGGAGACCGGGACCATACTCCCGGAAGCCGTCTACGAGCTGGGTCAGGTCATCGCCGGTCACGTACCGGGCCGCCACGGCCCCGAGGACATAACCTTCTTCGCCAGTCAGGGGCTAGCCCTGGAAGACATGGCCGCTTCCCGCATCGTCTACGACCGGGCTATAGCGCAGGACGTAGGTAGAGACATAGAGTTTTAGGTAGGACTGACCAACTTCAAAAAAGGAGGACTCATGGCAGAAATTTTCGGAACTTTGCCGGAGACCGGCATCAACTACGAGCCGCTCGGGGAAGCGGAGCTCACCGACCACGACGACACCAGCGTCCGACTGAGATGCGGTTCGACGAACGTGGAGGTTACTGCCCTAACACCGAACCTGTTCCGTGTCGGCATGTTCCAACAGGGCCGCCCCGCCGATTATGACTCCCCGGCTATGGCTAAAACGGACTGGGAACCGGCTGAGACGGCTATACAAGACTCAGACGGTCGCATCACGCTCTCCACACCGGGGGGCAAGGCCCACGTCTCCCTGAGCCCGTTGCGCATAAGCTTTGAGGACGCCTCGGGAAATATGTTCGCGGTGGACGAACCGGAGCTCGGGATGGGGATAGTGCGCCTACCGCAGGAGGATGTCTTCTCGGCGCCGCTCGGGAATCCGGTGCGGCTCTACAAAAAACGAGAAGAAGGCGAAAGGTATTTCGCCTGTGGCCAGCGGACCGGCGGCCTGGAGGAGACCGGCCACACCCAGTTGTTCTGGAACCAGGACCCGCCGATGGGCCACACCGCCGACCACGATAACCTCTACACTTCCACGCCGTTTACCCTCGTTATGAATCATGGGCGGGCGTGGGGCTTATTTCTCGATAATACGCATCAGGTCGAGTTCGACCTGGCGAAGGAGAATGCCGATCAGGCCCGCTTCGAAGCCCGCGGCGGCGACCTCATCTACTACGTCTTCTGCGGGCCGGAACCGAGAGACGTCCTTCAGCAGTATACGGAACTCACGGGCCGCACCCCGATGCCGCCGATGTGGTCGCTGGGGCATCAGCAGAGCCGCTGGAGCTACATGTCGGAGAAGGAGATCTGGGACCTCGCCAAAACCTTCCGCAAGCGGGACTTTCCGTGCGACGTGATCCACTTCGACATAGATTACATGGACGGCTTCAGAGTCTTCACCTGGAACGAAGAGACTTTCCCAAACCCCGAAAAACTGCTCGCCGACCTCAAAGGCGAAGGCTTCTATTCCGTAGCCATCGTAGACCCCGGCGTAAAAGCCGACGTGAACTACGACATCTACACCGAGGGGCGCAAAAAGGACCTCTACTGCAAGACGAACGAGGGCGACGAGTACCACAACGTCGTGTGGCCGGGGATGTGCGCCTTCCCGGACTTCACCAACCCGGAAGCCCGCGAATGGTGGGGCGCGAAGCACGAGAAGCTGCTCGATGAGGGTGTAGCGGGGATCTGGTGCGACATGAACGAGCCGGCCCTGTTCGTTCCGGAACAATCCACGATGCCGGACGACGTGGTGCATCCCGGCGGCGGCAACGCAAAGCTTCACGCCCAGGTCCACAACGCCTACGGCTCCCTTATGGCCCAGGCCGTCCGCGAAGGTTTGCTTAAACTCCGACCGGACCAGAGGCCTATAGTCATCACCCGCTCCGGCTACGCGGGCCGGCAACGCCACGCCATACAGTGGACCGGCGACAACTCCTCCTGGTGGGAGCATCTCTGGATGAGCATGCCCCAGCTAATGAACATGGGGCTCTCCGGCGTCGCGTGGGCCGGTGTGGACATCGGAGGGTTCTTCGGCGACTCGAATGGAGAACTCATGGCCCGCTGGTACGAGTTCGGTGTGTTCCAACCCTTCTGTCGCAACCACTCGGCGATGGACACGCTGAGCCAGGAACCCTGGGCTTTCGGCGAACCCTACGAATCCGTGGCCCGCAAGATGACGAAGCTCAGGATGCGACTCCTCCCCTACCTCTACACCCTCTTCGAGGAGAGCCATCGTACCGGGGCGCCCATAGTCCGGCCCCTGCTCTTCGAGTATCCGGGCGACACGACGACCTATAACACCGACGACGAGTTCCTCGTGGGAGATGCAATGCTCGTCGCCCCGATCACCCGTCCCGGCATCGAGCACCGGCACGTCTACTTGCCGGAGGGCTGCTGGTTCCACTACTGGACCGGCGAGCGCTTCGACGGCCCGGCCCACATCCTGGCCCACGCACCGCTCGGTGAACCCCCGATCTACGTGAAAGCAAACACCGCCATCCCTATGGGCCCGGAGATGAACTACACCGGCGAAAAACCAACCGACCCGCTAACCCTGCTGCTCTACCCATCCCCCGGCTCGGGCGAGTCAGCCCTGTACGAGGACGCGGGCGACGGCTTCGCCTACCTCGACGGCGAGTACGCCCGGCGCTCTATCTCCTGTGAGGCCTCCGAAGGTCATATCACCATACACATCAGCGACCGTGAGAGTTCTTTTACTCCCGAACGCAATGAAGTGCGGCTGGAGATGCGAGGCCTGGATGCACCGGAAGCAGTTAGTTTAGATGGGCAAGAATCCGACTGGCAACACGATGCGGCTTCGAGGACGCTCATTGTCTCTCTCGAAGAACAGGAAACGTCTTCGACTATAGAGGTCGCACTTTAGCCGGGCTGCTAAACCTACTCGCGGAACTTTCAGACCGCTCGTTCGGGGCGCGTTGGCCCTTGCGATCCTTGCGGTGACGTACTTCGGCATAGGTCTCTTTGTCGCCAGCCGTCTCACGGCCCCGAGCCCCGCCCAAATGGAGGTGACCCCGGCCTCGGTTGGTTTGGATTTCCGGGACGTCCGCTTGAACAGCGCGGACGACGTTGAGTTGGCCGCCTGGTGGGTTCCCGAACGGGGAGCTTCCCGGGCGGCGGTCCTGGTTCACGGCTTTGGTGGGAACAAGTCAGACGAGCAGGTTTTGAGGACCGCCCGGATCTACTCTCAGGCCGGATACAACGTCTTGATGATCGACCTCCGGGCTCACGGACAGTCGGAGGGTGATCGCCGAACCCTCGGATACCAAGAAATCCGGGACGTTCGCGGCGCACTCGATTGGCTCGAAGAGGGAGGCTTCCAGTCCGGACAGACGATAATCCATGGCTGGTCGATGGGCGGGTCGACGGTCGTGCGGGCCGCTCCCGGTACCGGAGTAGCCGCCGTGGTCGAAGAGGCCGGTTACGCTGACCTGCCGTTGCTGCTCGGCGACGCGATCCCCGAAAACAGCGGCTTACCGGCCTTTTTCAATCACGGAACAAAGCTCATGGCGAAAGTCTTTCTGGACTTTGACTCAGAGGCCGTGGTCCCGAAGCGGAACGCCGCGAAACTCTCCGAGGAAGGCGTTCCGCTCTTCGTGGTCCACTCCACCACCGACGAGACAGTCCCGTTCGAGCACGCCGAAATGTTCCGGGAAGCGAACCCGGAGGCCGCGCTCTGGAAGCTGGATGGCTACGCACACGTCGAGGCGTACAAACACCCAGAGTACAGAACCAGATTATCCGGTTTCTTGCAAAAGCTGGAGGACCGGGAAGCCGCCTAGCGGATCAACGTTCGAGCAGCGCGACACATTTCGGGTCGGTAAAGTCCGTCGATACGACGAACGCTCCCGCGCCGCGCATCTTTTGGGGGTCGTGGGTCGAGGCGATCCCGACCGTTTGAATGCCGGCTCCCACGGCGGAGGCTATTCCGGAAGAGGAGTCTTCGAAGGCCATGGCTTCATCGGCCTCTATGCCGAGGCGGTCCAGCATTTCGAGGTACGGTGCGGGGTCCGGCTTGGTGGCGCTCACCTCGCTCGGGTAGACGATCGGGGCGAAAGCCCCTTCGAGGTCGGGGGGGAACCGATACCAGCGAGCTTCAGCCTGGACTTTACTGCTGACCTTCTTCATCGGCCTCGGGTCGCGGTGTCCCGTTCGGGCAAGGCCCGGCTCGGCAACACCATGGAAAAAGATATGAGCACCTTTCGCTGGGTGGCCTGCCTCACACACATCGCGGTTACCCATGCGGGGGGGGCGCTCAAAGCGCCAGCAGCCCGTCGACGACCTCGACGAGGTCATCGCCCCGGACGTCGGCGGGCTGGAAGACGTCGCCGGGCTCGCCCTCGAGCCGGGAGCACCAGCCGGCGAGGGCGCCGGCCCGCTTGGCGCCGTGGCAGTCCCAGGCGTGCACCGCGACCAGCGCCATGCGGTCCAGCTCGCAGCCCAGAGCCTTTGCGGTGTAATGGTAAACATCGGGGGCGGGCTTCCACACGCCGACCGCATCGGACGTCACTACGTGGTCGACGTAGGTCTCCAGGCCCGCCCCGGCCAGGAACGATTGGGTGTTGTCCGGGTCGCCGACGGTCAGGCAGCCGATGGTCACCCCGGCTTCGGAGAGCTTTTGCAGCGCCGGGGCGGCATCCGGGAACGCCGGGACCTTCGCGAAGCCTTTCAGGACGTGGTCGATCTCGCCTTCCGACATCGCCTGCTGGGTCTCGGTGCGCAGCGCTTGGCGGGCAGTCGCGGTGAAGTCCGCGTTGTCACCAGCCAGCGTCAGCGCCATAGCATCACGTTGGAAGCGCATGAAGAACGGCCCCAGCACCGCCGCGGGCTGCCCGACCTCCTCGAACCGGGCCCCGATTGGGTCGAGGTCGAGCAGAGTCTCCAATACGTCGAAAGCAACGGCGTCGATGCGACCAGTCATGCAGGGCTCCTTCACATTTCACGGGACATTGAACGGCTTGACGTACTATGCCATATATCAGTCTGTATAGTCGCGTGTCAACGCGAGCGGTGGATTGAGTCGCCAAGAGAGGGACCAGCGCCCGTAACCGTCTCTTGGCGTCTGTGTTGCGGCTGTTCTAAGAGGACGGCGTCCGCGCGGTCGGGGTGCCTTCGACTGGCTCGAAATGAAGGGCTTCGCCTCGGAGGACGTAGTGCTGCACGGTTGGTCGATGGGTGGAGCCCCGGTCGTGCGAAGCGCCCCTGTCACCGGCGTAGCCCAGTGGTCGAAGAAGCCGGGTACGCCGACCTTCCATTGGTGCTAAGTGACGCGCTCTCGGAGCGTAGTGGCCTGCCGGCTCTCTTCAACCCCTCAACGATGCTCATGGCGAAAGTGTTTCTGGACTTCGACGCGCGGGCCGTGGTCCCGAAACAGGATGCCGCGAAACTATCCGGAGAGGGCACGCCATTGTTCGTGATCCACTCCACCAACGACGAAACGGTCCCGTTCGAGCACGCCAGATAATTAATGAAGCATATACTGGCGCCGAGTTCTGGGAGTTGGAGGGCTAAGATCACGTCGAGGCCTACAAGCACCCGAGGTACGTAGAGAAACTGTCCGGCTTCTTGCAGAAGTTAGAGAACCGGGAGGCGGCGTAACAAGTTAGCCGCTAAGCAGCGCCACGCATTCGGGGTCGGTAAAGTCGTCGCACACCATGAAAGCTCCCGCGGCCCGCAGCTTTTGCGGGTCGTGGGTCGAGGCGATACCGACCGTCGGAATGCCGGCGCCCACCGCGGAGGCTATTCCGGAAGAAGAATCTTCGAAGGCTATCGTCTCATCGGGCGAGAGGCCGAAATCTTTGAGGGCGGCCAGGTAGGGTGCGGGGTCCGGCTTACCAGCTCCCACTTCCGCCGCAAGGATAATAGCGTCGAACGCGTCTTCTAAACCGATTCCCTTGAGCACCGCCGGCACATTCTCCTCGGGGGCGTTGGTGACGAGGGCGAGCCTTAGACCGTTTTCGCGAGCTTCTTCGATAAAGTGCATCAGGCCGGGTAACGGTTCCAACTCGTCGGTACGGTTACGGAAATCCACCTCTTTGGCTTCGGCGATTTCACGCCCCTGTTCTTCCGAAACGTGTGGCAGGAGGTCTTCAACTACGTCCGGGTTGAGGCGACCGCTAATATTTTCTTTGTAGAACTCTTCGTTTACTTCTATATCGTGCGGCTCCAGCACGGTAGCCCAGGTTAGCCGGTGTATGGAGTCGGTTTCGGCGAGGGTGCCATCGAGGTCGAGGAGCAGGGCTTTTAGCACTACGAGCTAAGCCCGTCCATCAAGTCGTACAAAGCCTGGTCGGCGAAGTCTCCTATTACGAGGTCTACGCCCGCCTCTTTCAGCTCTTCTGGAGTGTGGGCGGAGGAGATGCCTACTGTCTGGATACCGGCGGCCCGGGAGGCTTCGGCGCCGGTAACGGAGTCTTCGAAGGCCAGGGCTTCATCGGCCTCGATGCCCAAACGGTCCAGAAGCTCCAGGTACGGTGTAGGCTCCGGCTTACTCTCGCTCACCTCGCTGGGATATACGATGGGATCGAAGACTCCTTCGAGGTCCAGAGGCTCCAGGATCTGGTCGGCGTCGGCCTCTACGGAGTTGGTGACGAGGGCGAGTGAGAGCTCCCGCCGCCGACCTTCGTCCAGGAGATCCCGGAGCCCGGGCAAAGGTCCTATCTCGGAGGCCCGCTCCCGGGAACGCTTTTCTTCAGCGTCTATCAATTTACGCCGCTCTTCGTCGGAGAGGTCCGGCAACACGTCGTCCACCACATCCTTGTTGACCCGTCCCGCCAAACGATTGTCGTAGTACTCGCGGGTCACCTCTATACCGTGCGGCCGTAATACCTCCATCCAGGTCGGGAAGTGAACGGCGTCGGTATTTGCCAGCGTACCGTCCAGGTCAAACAAGAGAGCTTTCAGCATGGGTCCCACTTTCTATAGGTTACGGTCAATAGTACAGGAAAGCATTCAAGGCCCGCGTGATTATGAGCAAGGCGCCGATGTAGAGCAAGATAAACAGATCGCCCCGTTCCCGGCGCTTACGCAGCGGGCTAGTCTTGTACTCAGCCATCCCGAAGAGTAAGCCTAGCGCGCAGATCCCCCAGACCCAGTAAAAGGCGAAGTACCGGGCAAAATCTCCCGGCGCCGGATTTATAGTCGCCCAGGTAAAAGCTACCGTTACGAAGAGCGCCAGAAACACCGCGATGCTGAAGAGCACTTTGTTTGGGAGAGTACGCCGGCCCCAGGCGAGCCACGCGTGAAAAGCTCCGACGGATGCCTGCATAATCTTGCTCATGCTCGTGATAGTAGCAAACTCGAATAAACACTCCGGTAAAACCTCACTCTGTAGGGCGCAACGTGGAAACAAAGAGCTAGAATAATCGCCGTGCGACGACTACTATTTCTCACCTGTGCAATAGTTCTGGCGGACACTGTTTTCTACGGTGTCCTGGTACCGCTCGTCCCGTATTTCTCGGACGAGTTTGGTCTTACAAAGGGTGAGGTCGGAATACTAAACGGCGCCATGGGAATAGGGATCATCCTGGGTAGCGTCCCCGGCGCCTACTTGACTTCACGACTAGGAGTAAAAGGAACGGCTATCCTCGGGCTTCTGCTGCTGGTGGCGACCAGCCTACCGTTCGGCTTTGTGGGCGAGTATTGGATGCTAGTGGCCTTGCGTTTGGGGGAAGGGTTTGCGAGCGCTTTGTCCTGGATCTCGGCTTTCACCTGGATCTTCGCCCTGGCGCCGGAGGAACATCGTGGACAGATGCTCGGCACGCTTATCAGCGCCGCCGTTGTGGGAGCCTTGATCGGACCGGCCCTCGGTGGCGCAGCCGGCGCCGTCGGTATAGCCCCGGTTTTTATAGCTGTCGCCTTATTGGGCCTGGGCGTGGCGTTCTGGACGCTCCTAACCCCCGCCCCGACATCGAACGACAACTTGCTCAACCTCCGTTCTCTGGGAGCTGTATTCCATCCGCGGCTCGCCACCGGGCTCTGGCTTATAACGCTCTCACCTATTCTGTTCAGCGCACTCGCCGTTCTCTCGCCCCTAGAACTCTCGCGGCTCGGCTGGGGGACAGCGGCCATCGGGGTCGTATTTCTGTTGGGCGCTGCGGCGGAGGCTACGATTCATCCCCTGGCGGGCCGGTGGTCGGACCGTGCCGGCTACCGACCCCCGATCCTGACCGCCCTGTTGATCTCATTCGTTATCCTCGTCTCGCTGCCCTGGGCTGCGAACCCGTACGTGCTGGGGCTGATGGTGGTGTCGGCGGCGGTGTTCTTTAATTTTCCACTGGCTCCCGGTACAGCGCTTTTCACGGACGGGACCGAGAAGTCCGGCATCGAGCCCGCTGTGGCTTTTGCCGCAACCAATTTCTTTTGGGCCTCGGGTTACGCCGTGGGAGCCCCTCTCGGGGGGTTCCTGGCGGACCTCGGAGGCGACGCCCTGGCTTATCTCTTTCTGGCGCCGGTGTGCCTGCTGAGCTTGTTCCTGGTGCGAAAGGCGATCTGAGGCTCCTGGAATGAGACAACACCTGGGCAAAGCTACCCGGCAGTTCCGCCCGTTCGAGCTTGCTGTCGTGGCTTTGTGCCTACTGTCCCTGACGCTTCTCGGTCCCCTAGGAAGCCTTACCTCCGCGGCGCCCCTCGCGGCCTTTGCGGCGGCCTTTTTTCTGCTCGCCGCCCCGGGTGTACTTGTAGTGCGGTGGTTCGCCAGAGAAACCTTCCCCGGTCTGGCGCTAGTACCGGCGGCGGTGGCCCTCGGCTCGGGCCTCTACGGGCTGATAGGAGTTCCGGCGCTCCTGCTGCACATCGACCTGAACCTCTACCTCTCCATCTGTGGCGCCGTCCTGGCACTGTTTCTAGTGATTGCCGTGCTAGTCGCTACGGTCTTTACTAACCATCGCCCGGAGGTGCGCGGTGCCGCGGACGCCGAGAGCGAGACGGGGACCGACGGGCCGGCTCCGGGCTCCCGGTGGCTCTGGTTGCCTTTCCTGGCACTAGGAGGAGCGGTGGTATTTCTCGCGGGTGACCGGATGCCGTGGGTAGACGGCGATACCTGGAACTACCTGGCCTGGGTTCGGGACTATCTGGAGACGGATCGGCTCGCAGCCGTCAATCCGTACTTCGGAACCGAGACCGGGCTTTCGCGCATCCTGATCAACGGTTTCTTCCTGGAGCAGGCGGCACTCGCCCGACTCTCTGGCCTGGATCCCATAACGCTCGCGTTCCGATACCTCTCACCCACACTAACCGCCGTTTCCCTACTGGCCCTCTACGCCCTGGGACGCCGGCTCTTCGGTCCCGGTCCGGCACTCGTTGCGGGATGTTTTTTCGCCCTGTTCCTGCTGGCCAACATTGGCGGACCGTTGCCGCTCGACGGTAAGGAGTTTCTGGTGAGGATCATCCAGGACAAAGGCGCCGCGCGCTTTATCTTCTTTCCGGTGGCGCTCTGCTTCGCCGTCAGCTACCTGGAGGGTAGGAAGCTCGCCCACCTCTTACTCTTCGGCTTTCTCTGCTGGGCGTCGGTTACCGCCCACCCGGCGGGGTTGGCGG
>JBARZO010000317.1:0-2951 GCA_049650165.1 Rubrobacteraceae bacterium | reverse complement strand
GAGGTGTAAGCGTATAATAAATAGGAGACCGGGAAAAACGAAGGAGTTGCTTTGCTGTCGGATCAGGCTCTGCCGGAACAGAGAATGATCTTGAGCAACATAAGCTGGGCGACCTACGAGCGCTTGCTGGCCGACCACGAGAACAGTAGTGCGCCGCGCTTCACCTACGATAGGGGTATGCTGGAGATCATGAGCCCCAACCCGGAACACGAAGTTGCGAATCGGCGGATCGCCCAGCTCGTATTGATTTTCGCGGAGGAGATGGGCATCGTAGTCCAGGATTTCGGTTCGACCACTTTCCGGCGGGAAGACCTGGAACGCGGCTTTGAACCGGACTCGTGCTTCTATATTCAAAACGAAGAGCGGGTCCGCAACAAAAACAGGCTGGACCTTACCGTGGACCCTCCGCCGGACCTCGTCATCGAAATCGACATCAGCAGTCCCTCCCTGGATAAGTTAGCCATATACGCCCGGCTCGGCGTCCCCGAAGTCTGGATCTACGACGGAGAGCGGTTAAAGATCCGGAATCTCGACGAAAATGCGGGATATGCCGAAGTCCGTGAAAGCACCATATTGTCCGGTCTCACCGCTGAGACACTCACCCGGTTCGTGCAGCGGGGCGCCACCCTCGACTGGCTCGCCTGGGTGCGGGAGGTGCGCGGGTGGGCGAGGAACCTCCGAACTTAGGCCCGCGCAATTGGCTTGGGGAATAAAAGGACTTTTCCTCTTGACGTAGGCCTTTCGAAGCTTTAGCATCCCTCATTAGCGCGAACTCGCATCGAGAGCGGTGGAGGGAACTGGCCCTTTGAAACCGCGGCAACCGGCGCCGGGACTTTCCCGCCGTAAAGGTGCCAAGTCCAGCAGGAAGATCATTGCCTTCCTGGAAGATGTGGTGAGAAGCGGGCAGCTTCTTCTTCGAGCGGGTTGCGCGATATGGCTCTGCCGAGCGGCGAGGGCCGAGGCGTAAAACGTGACCGGAGAAGGAGGCTGCATTACTACCGAATATGACACTAGACCCAGGGGCCGGCGCTAGCCACGCTCCGGCCCGTCCGGGCATACACCACCACTGTATAGGCTCTTTGGAGCCGGAACTCGGCGGTAAGCTAGAGGACGTTACGCTCGCCTACGAAACCTGGGGCGAGTTGAACTCCGCTGGAGACAACGCCGTCCTGATCGTCCACGCGCTTACCGGCGACTCACACGCCGCGGGGGATCTGTGTGACGAGTACGGCAAAGGTGGTTGGTGGAACCCCGTGATCGGGCCGGGGCGGCCAATAGATACAGATGAATACTTCGTCGTCTGCTCGAACGTCCTGGGCGGCTGCTCCGGCAGTACCGGTCCTTCCTCGATAGACCCGCAGGACGGCGAGCCCTACGGCTCACGGTTCCCGATCATCACCATCCGGGACATCGTCCGTTTGCAGAAACGGCTGCTTGATTCCCTGGGAGTCCGAAAGCTGAATCTCGTGATTGGCGGTTCTATCGGCGGGCAACAGGCGCTAGAGTGGGCCGTCGAGTTCCCGGACTTCGTGGAGAAGGCCGTCCCTGTAGCCGCAACCGGAGCGCTGGGTCCCCAGGGATTGGGGATGAGCGAGTTGGGCCGGCGCGCCATTATGGCCGACCCGGATTGGCAGGGTGGCGACTATTACGGCACGGGCCGAAGTCCGGATAAAGGGCTCTCTATCGCCCGAATCGCGGGTATGATGACCTACCAGAGCGCCGCCGGGCAGTGGGAGAGGTTTGGTCGCCGGCCCGCGAGCCGTCCGGCTATGTACGAGGAGTTTGGCGGACGTTTCGAGGTCGAGAGCTATCTGCAATACCAGGGCAAAGACTTGCTGGGACGCTTCGACGCCAACACGTACCTGTACCTGTTGCGGGCGATGGACCTCTACGACGTGGCCAACGGTTACGAATCGTCCGAAGAGGCGTTCAGTCGGATAGAGGCGGAGGTGCTCTTCGTCGGCATCTCCAGCGACTGGCTGTTTCCCGCGAGTGAGGTCCGCGAAACGTCTGAGGCGGCCCGGCGGGCCGGGGCAAAAGCGGGTTACGCTGAGATAGGCACGAAGAGCGGCCACGACGCTTTTCTGAAAGACTGGGACGAGCTAAACGCGGCCATCGGGCCGTTCATAAAGGACTAGGAGGAAAAACATGTCAGAAGCAACCGAAAACCAGCAGCAGGAGCGCGAGTACGGGTTCGATACCCTGGCGTTACACGGGGGGCAAGAGCCCGACCCGACCACGACGGCGCGGGCGGTCCCCATCTACCAGTCAACGTCGTACGTCTTCAACGATACGGACCACGCGGCTAACTTGTTCGCCCTCGCGGAGATGGGCAACATCTACACGCGCATCATGAACCCGACCACCGACGTCTTCGAGCAACGGGTCGCGCTTTTGGAGAAAGGCGTGGGGGCGCTCGCAACGGCCTCCGGTCAAGCGGCGGAGACGCTCGCCATTTTGAACATCGCGGGTGCGGGAGATGAGATCGTCTCGTCCGCCGGACTCTATGGCGGGACTTACAATCTCTTCCACTACACGCTGCCCAAGATCGGCGTAAACGTAAAGTTTGTGGACGGCACCGATCCGGAGGCTTTCCGCGAGGCAATAACCGATAAGACAAAAGCCATCTACTCGGAGACCGTAGGCAACCCGGCCCTGAACACGTTGGACATCGAAGCTATAGCCGAAGTCGCCCACGAGGCCGGCCTACCGCTGATCGTGGACAATACATTGCCCTCGCCTTACCTGGTCAATCCGCTGGCCCACGGCGCAGACATCGTGGTTGAGTCGGCGACGAAGTTTATCGGGGGGCATGGGACTACTATCGGCGGTGTGATCGTGGACGGCGGTACTTTCCCCTGGGATAACGGCAACTTTCCCGAGTTCACCGAGCCCGACCCGTCCTACAACGGGCTGGAATACTATCCGATGCTGGGTGAGATGGCCTACAT
>JBARZO010000316.1:0-3453 GCA_049650165.1 Rubrobacteraceae bacterium | reverse complement strand
GTAGCGGGCGGTCTGCAAGAGAGCTTCCATAGGCATGAGGCCGACCAACTCCGTAGATTCCACTGAGGTCTTATGTTTGGCCGCCTCCTGACGAATCGCCTCCAGGGCATCCGGCAGCGAAATTTTCTCCAGATCCGTCAGGTTCATGGAGACCTGGGCCTTTCCGCCGACTTCAAGGCCGAGTGCTTTGAGGCCCGGCAACCCGCCGTCGCGCTGACGGATTTTACCGGCGACTTTTCGGGCAATCTCTACATTGTCTGTATCCAGGTAGGCGTTGAAGGCAACCAGAAAAGGTCGGGCTCCGACGGCAACGGCTCCAAGGTTGGGAGAAAGCTGCGCTGATCCGTAGTCCGGGGTCCAATCAGGCTCTGCGACTCGGTTCGAGATGCCTTCGTATCCACCGCGTCGAACGTCGGCCAGGTTACGCCGGTGGGGAGCTGTGGCGGCGGCTTCGTAGAGGTATACGGCGAAGCCTAGAGCACCGATCTTCTCTCCGGCTTTTCGGGCGAGTCGCGCCGCGTCTTCGAGTGTTGCGCCTTCCAAGGGCACGAACGGGAGTACGTCTAGCGAGCCCATCCGGGGATGTACACCAGCCTGGACTGAAAGGTCTATCTTTTCGGAGCAGATACGGGCGAGGGTTACGGCGGCTTCTACGATTGGTTCTTCTTGCCCGGCCATAGTGATGACGCTGCGGTTGTGGTCGGGATCGGTGTGGAGGTCGAGGATGCGGATTCCGGGTACGGAGCGTACGGCCTCAACGATGCGCGAGATCTTGTCCAGATCCCGGCCTTCGCTTATGTTCGGGACGGCTTCGAAGAGCGGGGCGGCCAATTAGCTGGAGCCCAGGGCCCGGTCGAGGTGTATGGCGGCGCTGATGAGCGAGAGGTGGGTGAAGGCTTGAGGAAAATTTCCCAGAGCTTCGCCGCTGCGACCGATCTCTTCGGCGTAGAGCCCGAGATGGTTTGCGTAGGAGAACATTTTCTCCAGGGCGAGACGGGCCTCTTCGACGCGGCCGGATTTGGCGAGGCACTCGACGTACCAGAACGAACAGAGGCTGAAGCTTCCCTCTGCGCCGGAGAGGCCATCGGAAGCTGCATCTTCGACGTTGTAGCGGTCTACGAGGGTATCGTAGGTCAGCTCTTCCTGAATACGGTCGAGCGTGGAGATCCAACGTGGGTCCGTCGGGCCAACGAACTTTACGAGGGGCATCATTAGCAATGATGCATCGAGGGCGTTGGAACCGTAGTACTGGACGAAGCTTTTTTTGTCGGGGTTCCAGCCTTTTTGCATGATCTCTTCGTATATTTTGTCGCGTTCGCGGATCCAGTGTCCGTCCCCCGCGGGCAACCCCCGCTGCCGGGAGATACGTACCGCCCGCTCCAGCGCCACCCAGGACATGACTTTAGAGGAAACGAATTGTTGCCGACCTCCCCGGACCTCCCACATCCCTTCATCCGGCTGCTGCCAGTTGTCTGACAGCCAGTCCATGATCCTTCGCATGTTGTGCCAGAGGTCGTAGTCCAGCGGGGCGCCCCACTTGTTGTAGAGGTATGCGGCATCCATAACGGCCCCATACACGTCGAGTTGGAGCTGGCCGTAAGCATCATTTCCGACCCTGACCGGACTGGAACCCCGATAGCCGGAGAGGTGATTTAACTCTTCTTCGTGGATTTTGGATCGGCCATCTAGACTGTAGAGTGGTTGTAGGGAACCGTCAGCCTCCTGGCACCGGCTGGTGAGCCAGTGCATGAACTTGCCGGCTTCCTCGTCGAAGCCAATAGAGATGAGCGCGTACAGCGCGAACGCTGCGTCCCGGAGCCAGGTGTAGCGGTAGTCCCAGTTTCGCTCGCCCCCGATGCTCTCCGGCAAGCCCATCGTTGGGGCGGCGACCAGGGCGCCGGTCGGGTCGTAGACCATGAGTTTTAGCGCGAGTGCGGAGCGATGTACGGCCTCGCGCCACTGTCCCTGATAAGTGCTCTTGGAGATCCAACGCCGCCAGTAGCCGATGGTATCCTGAAGGAGTTCGTCAAAGCTCTTTTCCTTCAGAACCTCCAGCGGCTCCTCTCCTTGCTCTATTTTCGCCAGGACGAACGTGGCAGTCTCGCCCTCCTTGAGCGTAAACCGCGCGCGGGTTCCGTTGCCAGGACCCTCCTTCAGCGATACATCCGTCGAGAGTCCGAGGCAGGTTTCGCTCGAAGAGAAGACGGCGCCTTTTTTGCCGACCTTTACAGAGTGACCCTGCCGGGCGTAGTCGAAGGCTGGTTTGCACTCCACGTCGAAGGTCATCTCGCCCCGGATCACGCGCACGTTCCTCACCAGCCGATGTCGCTCGACTGACGCGGATGAGATGGGCATGAAGTCCAGGGTCTCCGCCATACCGTCCTCCGCAAGAAAGCGGGTGAGCAACACGTTCGTGTCCGGCAAGTAGAGCTGTTGGCTGTGGAGGTACTCTGTGGGATGTAGGGAAAAGTGGCCGCCTTTCTCATCATCCAGAATGGAGCAGAAAACGCTCGGTGAATCGAAAGCAGGAACGCACAGCCAATCAATCGTGCCGTCGGTACCAACGAGCGCCGCCGTGTGCAAATTCCCTATGACCCCATGATCTTCTATAGGGAGATAACCCAAAGCTCCTCCTCGCCACACCGAATGACTACAGACCCTATTTTGCACCCGACGAGTGACTGAGGCAAAGTCTTACCTCAATATCGGACCACGAGTATGCCGCCAACCATTATGAGCAACACCCCGATCACCTTCAGCACGGAAAGTTCCGCGCCGGCCCCGAACAACCCGAGCCGGTCGAGTATCAAGCTAAACACCAGCTGCGTCCCAATGACCAACGACAGTGCCCGCGCGACCCCGCCTTCGGTTGCGGCAACGGCGATGGAACCCACGATCACCGCACCAAGAACCCCGGAGATCAGGGCGTATCCTATGGCCTGGCCCGTGATATGCGGCTTCGAGACGAATAGAAAAACCAACAACCCCACTAGCCCGGTGGTGGAGCCCGAGATCGCAA
Source organism: Rubrobacteraceae bacterium (assembly GCA_049650165.1). Taxonomy (GTDB): domain Bacteria; phylum Actinomycetota; class Rubrobacteria; order Rubrobacterales; family Rubrobacteraceae; genus SIRX01. The sequence continues at coordinate 434 of JBARZO010000316.1, read as the reverse complement.
CTAATAAGTATGGACCCAACACGCGCTGAGCACCCGCATTGAAGCTCGTCTGGAAAGCGACCGCCAGGCCGGCCAACATCGCTAGTAGAATCGCCGTTCTCAACCCGAACCCTCCAAGTTCCTTGGTTTGTCTTCCGCCCACGAAGCCGGACCGCCGGATTATATAGACCCACCAATCCAGTTTCCGCGGCGCATCACAAGTGTATGCGTTAAGCTGTTCGAGGTTATTTGAACGCGAAAGAATGGAGGCAATAAATGGAACAGATGCTTGGTGGAGCCAGGATCACTTACCTGGGTCACGCGACGTTCCGACTCACGACCCCCGGAGACGAGCGTATCCTCATAGACCCGTTCCTGACCAACAATCCCACCACGCCCGAAGACATGAAAGAACCGGGCGCACTTGAGACCATACTCATAACACACGGCCACTT
>JBARZO010000315.1:0-5468 GCA_049650165.1 Rubrobacteraceae bacterium | reverse complement strand
ACTCTACACAGAAGATCTGCAAGACGGACAGTGGATCGAGGGCCTGAGGATCGAGAACCCGTTCGAGAACTGAGCCCTTGAGATTCAGAGGGCGTCACAATACGGGCATGAGCGAGCCAGCAGCACCGCAAGAACCTCTCACGGTAGAGGACTATCTGGAGCTTGAACGGGAGAGTGAGGTGTGCCACGAGTACGTGGCTGGAGAGATCCACGCGCACGCCGGTGGCACACGAGGGCACAATAAGATCTCCGCTAACATCCTGGCGGCGCTGTGGAATGCTGCTCGTGAGGGCGACTGTCAGGTTTATGGCAGCGACATGATGCTCCGGACGGCTGCGGATGTTTTCTACTATCCCGACGTGATGGTCGTCTGTCCGTCGGAGGACGAGCCGGATAACGATGAGGCGCTATTCGAAGATTCTCCGTGTCTGGTAGTCGAGGTGACTTCTCCGTCCACCGAGAACATAGATCGGCGAGAGAAGTTGCTCGCGTATCGGAACATTACCTCTTTGAAGGCGTACCTGATCGTGGACCAGAGAGAGCTTCGCGTCGAGCGCCACTGGCGAGACGAGTCGGGCCGTTGGTGGCGGGCGGAGCCGGTCGGAACGGAGGGCATAGTGCCTGTCCCTTGCCCCGAGACCGAGCTTACGCTGCCCCAGATCTACGAAGGCCTCTAACCTCTGACCCTCGGCACGAGATGAGGACGAACGAGCAACTCACTGGCGACTACAGGTTCGGGGGATAGCTTTGCTAGACAGTTCACGGATTCGCCATTCCAGACGCTTTTTCGCAGTCTTCGCCGTTCTGTCGTTTGTGGCCGTTGCCACGGGTTGCCTCGTCATTGTTCTCGATGGCGCTTCTGCCGGAACATGGCTACCCAATCTCGCTGCCTGGGGTGTGGGTGCTCTCGTGGCGCTGGTCGTTTATCGTTTCGCTTCGCCCGTGTTCAACCGCGTCGTGATCTTCGTCGCACCTGTCGGCTTGTTAGCCAGTCTCGCCAATCCAGGCCAGATGGGGGTGCATCGCTGGATCGACGTTGGCCCTATCCATGCGAATGCGGCTGCGCTGCTGCTGCCGGCCTTCGTTGTTGCGATGGCCGGTCTCGTCCGCGAGGCGCACTGGATATGGCTTGCGTACGCCGTGTGTGCGGTGGTGCTGATCTCACAGCCGGATGCCTCTCAGGCAACCGCTTTCGCCACGGCGATCCTCATCCTCGTAGGTCGCCTGCCGGTGACACACTTTGCTCGCATCGGTATCGTGGTCTTGGTTTCCTCCGGCGCGGGGATTGCGTGGCTGCGCCCGGATCCACTAACACCCGTTGCACAGGTCGAAGGCATCGTCGGCCTTGCTTATGCCATCTCCCCCCTGATCGCCGTTATAGCTGTTGTTGTACTTGGTGGCGCAACCCTGGCGCCCATGGTGGTTGCTGCGCGGCCTAAAACCTCGACCGTGCGAACCGCCGCACTTGCGCTCAGCGCCTATTTAGTCCTGTCAGCCCTCACGCCGCTGTTTGGCGATTTTCCGGTCCCGCTCGTCGGAATCGGTATGAGTCCTATTGTCGGATTCTGGCTGGGCGTCGGCTTGCTGTTGGCTATCTATATTCGGGGCAATGCTGCCGATGAGATCCGCACACGATGAAAACGATGTAGAGAAACTCCTCCTGTTCCAGGATAATTAGTGGCGGAAACTACTAATGCAAAGGGGGCGTACAATGACGGAAGGAGCCGACACTCCGCGGGTGGCGTTGGTCACCGGGAGCGGCCACGGAATCGGGTTCGAGGTAGGCCGACAGCTCGCACAGCAGGGGATTACGGTGCTTCTCAGTGGACGAGACGAGGAGAAGGTCGAGGCAGCCGCGAGAGAGTTGGCCGACGAAGGTCTCGACCTCCGGGCAAAAATATTGGATGTTACCGACGACGAGAGTGTGCGGCGGCTCTCTGGAGAGGTGGAGGGCGAGTTTGGCCGGTTGGATGTGTTGGTCAACAATGCCGCCGCTTTCGTGGATTGGACGGAGACGGCGCTCACCGCCGACCTGGAATCGGCGCGAGGAATTTTCGAGACGAACTTGTTCGGCGCTTGGAGGGTAAGCCAGGCTTTCGTGGATCTCATCCGGCGCAGCGATCACGGTCGGATCGTGAATGTCTCCAGCGGCGCAGGCTCCCACGGTGAGGAGCAATTCGGTTTGACGACGGGCGGTGGGGCGGTCGCCAGCTACGGGATCTCGAAGGCGGCGATCAATGCTCTAACCTCGAAGTTAGCCGCCGAACTGGAGGATACCGGAATCTTAGTCAATTCGGTATGCCCCGGTCTGACCGCCACTGCTCCCGGCATGGAGGAAATGGGCGCCCGACCCGTACCGGAAGGCGCCGCGAGCGTGGTGTGGGCCGCCACTACAACCAACGATGGTCCAACGGGAGGTTTCTTCCGCGACGGCGAACCGCTACCCTGGTAGGTATGGGCAGGCTGAGTTGACGAAAGACTTTCCCCAGGTTCAGATCGAGAGTCGTGAGGAGTGGCGGGCGTGGCTCGATGCGAACCACGAGAGCGCGGAAAGTATCTGGCTCGTTACTTTCAAGAAGGCTAGTGGCAAGCCTTATGTGCCGTATGATGCCGTGGTCGAAGAGGCGATCTGTTTCGGTTGGATCGACAGCCTGCGGAATAAGCTGGACGAGGAGCGGAGCATGCTGCTGCTCTCGCCGAGAAAGACCGGCAGCGCCTGGTCGAAGGTGAACAAGGACAGGGTGGAGCGCATGAACGCTGCTGGTAAGATGCATCCGGCTGGTCTACGAAAGATCGAGCAGTCCAAAGCCGATGGCTCGTGGACGTTCCTCGACGACGTCGAAGCCCTCATAGTGCCGGATGACCTCGCCGCCGCGCTCGCGGAATACGATGATGCCGGGGGGAACTTCGCGGCTTTTCCGCGCTCGACCAAGCGTGGCATTCTCGAATGGATCAAGCAGGCCAAGAGGGCCGAAACCCGCAGCAAGCGCGTCCGGGAAACTGCCGAGTTGGCTTCCAAAAACATTCGGGCGAATCAATATCGCCGGTGAAGAACAGGTCTACTCAACGCTGAATCGCTATTGATTCGGCGGATGGGAGCCGTAGGCATACTGGCTTATGGGTCGCTCGGCGACGATCCGGGTGTGGAGATCGAGCCACTCATCGTAGATAGAATCGAGAACGTAGAGACTCCGTTCCGCGTGGAGTTTGCCCGCACGAGTCGCACTCGAGGTGGAGCACCGACGCTTGTTCCCGTACGGGAGGGAGGCGCCAGAGTAAAAGGAAAGATCCTCGTTTTGGAGGAGCGCGTCTCCGAAGACGAAGCAACAGATATGCTGTGGCGGCGCGAAACTCGGAGAGAGGGTAGTGGCGAAAGTTACGAAGTACCGGCTCAACCGGATGCAAACGCGGTGTTCGTTCGGCGGCTGGAAGATTTTGAGGGTCTGGACGTGGTGCTGTATGTGGAGATCGGTGCCAACATAGCTGATCTCACGCCCCGGAAGCTCGCGGAGTTGGCGATCAGCAGCGCCCGGTCCAGGGTCGGCAGGGAAAGGAAAGACGGGATAACGTACCTGATGGTCGCCAAAGAGAACGGTGTCGAGACCCCGCTGATGCCTGAGTATGAGAGAGAAATACTGCGACACACAGGGGCGGAGACACTCGAACAGGCGCGCGAGATGCTCGCCAGGTAAGAGGGGCGCTGGCGACGGCGTCTCTGATGTAGAGTCTGGATGGATGTAGGGCTGACAAGGCGATCTCGAAATGAGGAGGACACGGAAAATGACCGAATCGAACGGATGGGATTTCTCAGATCTACGCGCCCTGTTCCTCAACTGCACCCTCAAGCGAACACCGGAACTGTCGCACACTGACGGGCTCATAGACATTTCGAGGGCTATCATGGAGAAGAATGGCGTCTCGGTCGAGGTGCTGCGACCGGTGGACTTCGAGATCGCCTACGGCGTCTACCCGGACATGACGGAGCACGGGTGGGAAGCAGACGAGTGGCCCGGTATCTACGAGAAGGTCAAGGCGTCGAACATCCTGGTGATAACTTCTCCTATCTGGCTCGGAGAAAAGTCCTCTGTTTGTACGAAAGTTGTAGAGCGGCTCTATTCGGCGTCCGGGGATCTCAATGAAAAGGGACAGTATGGCTACTACGGACGTGTCGGAGGTTGCCTGATCACGGGCAACGAAGACGGCGCGAAACACTGCTCGATGAACATCCTCTACTCTCTGCAGCACCTCGGCTATTCCATCCCGCCCCAGGCCGATGCCGCGTGGTTGGGGGAGGCTGGACCCGGTCCCTCTTACCTCGACAAAGGGTCCGGCGGCCCCGAGAACGACTTTACCAACCGTAACACGGCTTTCATGACCTGGAACCTCCTGCACCTGGCACGCATGATCGAGGACAACGGAGGCATCCCCGCCCACGGCAACCAGCGCTCGGAGTGGGATGCGGGTTGCCGGTTCGACCACCCAAACCCCCTATACCGCTAACCGGCGGCGTTCCTTGTAAGCGCCTCGCGTCGTCTCGACGGAGATGTCCGGGATGTGCGTAAATGCAATACGGGACGGAGCCGTGTGCAGGGAACTTTGCATAGCGGCGAGGTAGACGGCGTTCGCCCCGAAGTGGCTGTTTACCGTGTCCATCGCCCGCATCAACTTGAATCCTCGTTCGTCCTCAGTAAATAGGGGAGGGGTTCTGCAGTTCTCGTGGACGAGGTCGTAGAGAACTACCGAGACTTTGAGCGGGGTTCCCGCTGACGGGCGGGATCTCCACAAAGCGGAGAGAGCCTGGACCATCGCCTGGGTATCCTGGCAAGGCGTCAGGGGCGTCGTTGATTTCCATTTTTCCCGGCGGGCGTAGGAAAGATGAACGGCCATACCCCCAGCCCAGTATCCCAGTTTGCGGAGCCGCGCCCCGGCTTTGTGGACGAGCCGCACGAGTACGGCTTTAGCCCCCTCCGGCGAGCGGAACTCCGGCGGCAGCACGTGGGAGTGGCCGAGCGTCCGGCGGCGAGTCGGAGTCTCGGGGAGGTCATAGCCCCGTAGGGCGTACCACCAGCGCTCTCCAACCACACCCTTCCAGATGCTCTTTAGTTGTTCCCTCGAACAGGCGCAGAGTTGTTCCACGGTAGATACTCCGCCGCGCTCCAGGCGCGCGTGCATGCGGCTGCCGATGCCGGTCAGGTCTCGTAAAGATAAGGAATACAGTTTGTGGGGCAGGTCTTCCAGTCGGAGCATTGTCAGGCCGTTTGGTTTCTGCATCTTTCCGGCCATCTTGGCTAGGAAACGGTTCGGCGCGAGGCCGATAGAACACAATAGATGTTCGCCCACCTGCTCATGGATCTCCTCTTTGACTCTCCGAGCCACTGCGAAGGCTTCGTCCGGCTCTCTTTCTCGAAGTCCGAGTTTGCAGAACATCTCGTCGATGGAGGTGACTTTGTCTACGGGTAGTACCGAAT
>JBARZO010000314.1:0-5002 GCA_049650165.1 Rubrobacteraceae bacterium | reverse complement strand
GGCCAGAACGGTAGCCAAAAGGGATCTTGCACGTCACCGTCGAACCGGAAGAGCAGCGCGACAGCGAACGACTCAAGAACGATTATGGCGTCCACCAGCATCGCCGCCCAGCGCCGGAGCACAGGCGGCGACTGGCGGAAGGTTTGCTGCAGTCTTCCTACAGGCCAAGTTATCATCGCTTTAAGGCGCATTGCGCTATTTTAGTTTCTATTAACGAATCAGTCCAGGCGTATCTTGCTTTTTCACCTAATTTTCCGTCCGAACTACCAGCGGTAGGGCTGCGAGCCCTGCGCAGCAGACCAGCACAAGCATCAAGCCAGCGAGGATCTCCACCCCGCCCCCCGCCACGAGGAGCGCCGCCAAGCCGGTCACGACGCTCGCCCCGTAGTAGAGGTTGCTCGTGCGCCGGTGCATCGTTGTGGCAGGAGTGATCCTCTGGTACACGTGTTCCCTGTGCGCCGAGAACACGTTCTTGCGCTCCCAGGCCCGTCGCGCAAGCGTGTAGCCCGTGTCGAAGAGGTAGGGCGTGAAAACTAGAACGCCGGCCAAGAAGAGGACGGGGCTCCATCCGTTCCCCGGCACTGGTGTGTAGAGCGCCAGCGCCGCCAACCCGAACCCCAGAAAATAGCTGCCCGAGTCACCGCAAAACATAGACGCCGGGCTGACGTTCCAGATCAGGAACCCAAGCGTCGCACCCGCCAGCGCCGGAAGTAGAGAATCCGTGGCACCGGTGATGGCGATCAGGAACAGCGCATTTATAACCGCCACCCCGCCCGTGATGCCGTCGATGCCGTCCATGAAGTTGAAGGCGTTGCAAAGAGCCACTATCCAGAACACCCCGACCACGAACACGATGGCCTTTAGTATCCCAGGGGCGGACGCGAGAAGCTGGGGTGGGAAAAGTATCAGGAGGGCCGTGGCGACGAGCGCCTGGGCCGCGGCTTTGGTACGGAAGTGGAGGTTCACGAAATCGTCGGCCAGGCCGACGGCCCATACCAGCGTGGCCGCCGCCAGGAGCGGCATTCCTTCGCCGGATCCGGAAACAAGAAATCCGGCCCAGGCGCCGGCTGCTATTGCGACACCGCCGAGCCGCGGCGTCGGGACCTCGTGGGAGCTGCGGATGTTTGGTACGTCCAGCAAGTTGCGTCCGACCGCAAATCGGACGAGCAGCGGCACGAGGGCGCCGGCCAATAAGAAAGCGACGCCGGCCGCAGCCAACATCGGGGGCCAACTCACGGGATGTTCACCGTCCGCTCACGACCGGCGGTTCTCGAACCATTTCGCTGTCTCCCGGAGTCCCCGTTCGAGGGTGTATGGCGGTTCCCATCCGAGCAAGTCGCGAACCCTGGAACTGTCCACCACCAGCGAGTCGAGCAACGGCTCGACCAAAGAGTGCTTCCAGGTCAGGCGGGCCGCTATCCGGATCAACCGGGGAGGGAAAGGCAGGAGTCGTGGTTTATCGTCCAGCGCCCGGCTTATGTGGCGCACCAGGTCCGGCGTCGAGACGTCTTCCCCGTCGCTCACCAAGAACGTACCACCCGCCACCCGAGGCTCTTCCAGACACCCGATGATCAAGTCGCACAGGTTTCCGACGTATAGCAGGCTGCGCCGGTTGTGAACCGAGTCGAAGGGCAGGGGCAACCCGCGATCCACCAGCTCCATGAGCCGCAGAAAGTTCGCCTTGACCCCGGGGCCGTAGATCAGGGGCGGACGCAGGATCACGACCTCCAACCCGCGCTGCTCCGCGATGCGGTGCAACGACTTCTCCGCCTCCCACTTGGAGAGCGCATACAAATTATGGGGCGAAGGGGCATGCTTTTCGGTAAAAGCCTGGTGCGGCGTGGAACGCCCGTTCACCCCAACGGAGCTGACGTACACCAATCGCCGGACACCCGCGTCCGCCGCCGAACGTGCCAGCCGTTCCGTACCGAGCACGTTGATATTGTGGAACTCCTCCTGCGGGTCCGGGAAAGTCTCCCGCAACACGTGTACCCGTCCGGCCAGATGGACCACCGTATCTACACCGTCGAGCGCCGCCATCCAGTCCGTGTCAGGACCGATGTGGCCCACGTCCGAGGTTTCTCCCAGGCCAACGTCGCGGCTCTCACCACCGTTCCTGACGGCCTTCCGCACGATGAGTCCCGTCCGTTCCATCGCAGGACACAGGACACGCCCCACAAACCCGTTCGCCCCCGTAACCAACACTCTACTCGTCATGCCGCCAGTATAGACGTTCGGACGGCTCGCCTCGGCAGAAGTCAGCTACTAACACTTTGTGCTCTTGCGAACTAGCAACATCGGGAGTAGAATTCCAGGGTCTTAAACCTTTTACCGAAGATGAAAAGAGGAGCTCCGTGGTCGGTAGTAGAACTGTAGTGTCCTACCTGTCGCTTTTCGTAGCATTCGTAACCGCATGCGTCGTGGTAGCCGTGGCGCTATCCGCAGCGCCGGCAGAAGGACAGAACGCGCCTCCCGAAGGGTTCTCTCAGGAACTCGTCGCAGAGGGTTTGAACCGTCCGACGGCTATGGCGTTCGCCCCGGATGGACGGTTGTTCGTAACTGAGCAGGGCGGCGCCGTACGAATCATCAAGGACGGCGAACTCCTGGCGACGCCGTTCGCCAAGTTCGGCGCCTCCTCTATAGCCACAGCGGGCGAGCGGGGTTTACTCGGAATAGCTTTCGATCCCTGGTTCGAGAAGGGCCGACCCTACGTGTACGTCTACTACACTCGCAAAGGTGCTCGTGACCGTCCCCCGCGCAACCGGATCGTACGCTTCACCGCTAGAGACGACCGGATCGTTCCAGGAAGTTTCAAGGTCATCTTCGAGCTAGAAGCCCTAGGCGGGAGAAGCCACAACGGCGGGGCCATCCACTTCGGAGAAGACAAGAAACTATACATAGCCACGGGAGACAACGGTAAAGGGTGGAGGGCGCAAAGCCTCAAGAATCTCAGCGGCAAGATCCTCCGGATCAACCCGAGCGGCGGTATCCCAAGCAGCAACCCGTTCTACAGGAAGACGTCCGGCAAGGACCGGGCTATCTGGGCGCGGGGCTTCCGAAACCCGTTCAGCTTCGCCGTGAAGCCCGGGAGCGGGGCCATCTTCGTCAACGACGTTGGGGAGCAAGCATGGGAAGAGGTCAACTACCTTCGCAAAGGCCGCAACTACGGCTGGCCGTACAAAGAGGGGTACGAGAAAGCCCGGCGCTATACCCAGCCGATCTACGCCTACCGGCAAACGGAAGGGGCCTGCGCCATAACCGGCGGCACGTTCTACAACCCGGAGAACCCGCAGTTTCCGGAAGAATACGTGAACGACTACTTCTTCTCGGACTTCTGCGCCGGCTGGATCCGTAGCCGCGACAATGGCACCCGGTCCGTAAAAGAATTCAAGGGATCGTCCTCCGAGGCACAAGTCCCTCCGGGTCCCTCCGGCAATCCCGGGTCCCAGCAGTTCATCGTAGACCTGAAGGTCGGGGCAAACGGCGAGCTGTACTATCTCGCCCGCGACGAATCCAGAACCAACGGCTCGGTAGAGAAGATCACCTACCAGCCCCCGGCCCCCTAAGCGGACCTTTCCTACGGGCCACCCATCCGTCTTGTCGGGACCGGGTGGCTCGTATACCCTTACGGATCGTAAAAGCGTTCGGTAGAGCCTGAAACGTGGTGTCCGCTGGGAGTAAATACCATGGAGCCCGACAAAACCCCGGTAAAGGTCTTATACATCATGGGAGCCGGGCGCAGTGGGTCCACCCTGCTAGACATGGTGCTCGGCAGTCACCCCGAAGTCCGCGGCGCCGGAGAGTTAACGAACGCCGCCCGAAACGGCTGGCTCAAGAACGAGGACTGTAGCTGCGGCAAGCCGGTGAACGACTGCCCGTTCTGGTCGGAGGTGCTCCGGCTCTGGACCCGTCGCGGCTTCGGGAACCTTGAACGCTACGTGTCACTTCAGGACATCTTCGAAAGATACCGAAACCTGCCGCGACTACTCCGCGAGCGGCGCAGCCCATCGCCCGAATTCCTTGAGTACGCTGGGGCGACCCGCGCATTCTTCGACTCCATCAGGGAGGCGGGCGAGGAGCAGATCGTCGTGGATTCTTCCAAGAGCCCGGCCCGGGCACTCGCGCTCTCGATGGTACCTGGCGTGGATCTGCACCTCGTGCATCTCACCCGCGACGGGCGGGGCGTCGCGGCCTCGCTAAACCGTAGCTGGCGCAAGGACGAGGAGCCGGGTGTTACCCGCGACGTGGAAGGCAAGCCCGTATGGAGAACGGCTGCGTTCTGGATCGTAGTGAACCTCACTTCGGAATGGGTGGGGCGACGGTTGGGACCGGACAAGTTCCTCCGGGTACGCTACGAAGACCTCGTGATGACTCCAAGCGAGACCCTGGCGAAGATCGGGAATCCGGCACACGTGGACTATTCACAATTGGTCGAGCAACTAGAAAGAGGCGGTACGGTCGAAGCCGAACATAACATCGCCGGCAATCGCTTGAGGATGTCGGAAAATGTTCGCTTGAAGCCGGATCCCGGGAGTTGGAAGAAGTCCCTCTCTGAAGAACAAAAGTGGATAACCTGGACGCTCATGGGATGGTTGCAGAAACGCTACGGTTACAAGAGGTAGACTGGCCGAAAGAGTTGGAGAGGCGAATGAGAGAACCTTACAACGATAGAAAACTTTCAGAAGGTTATCCGGGGCTGGAAGGACGTGCGTTCGCGGAATACATGGCGATCGTCGAGGAGCATGAAAGTAAACAGCCAGACAGCGGTTTCTCCGTTGAAAAGCTGCTCAACCGTGTAGACCGACTCGTTGACCTCTCGGAGATAAGAAACGTGCTGGTTCTCGGCTGTGGGCCAAAGCCGCAGTCGGTCGAGTTTCTGCTTCGAGAAGGTTACGAAGCCACGGGAGTGGAACCGGTCCGCCTGTTCGCGAGTTCAGCCCAAGAGTACCTGGGATCGACCGAGAAGATCATCGAGGGTTCAGCCGAGGAAATTCCACTACCC
>JBARZO010000313.1:0-3044 GCA_049650165.1 Rubrobacteraceae bacterium | reverse complement strand
CCGAAGACACGGGCGCCGACGGAGACCCGCACGAGCACGCCGAAGAAAAAGCGGATGACCTGGCAAAGGAAATGACCGACGACACGGAGGCCGACGGCGACATGGCCGAACACGCCGACCAGAAAGTTCAGCAGATGGGGGACCAGCTCTTCGAGGAGTGAGGGTGGCCGGTGCTACCGTACACTGGGGCTGAGTATGTTCGCGCCGCCGACGGTCCCCCAGGTATTGTGGTTGCCGGATATTGGGGTTTACAGTTTCCGGAGCGCCGAAATAAAATGGCCCGAAATTCGGGAAGGTTGCGTGTTTTGACGAGGCTTCACGGCGTAGGACAACCATCATCCACGGAAGACCGGCGCATGTGGCGCAAACTGTTGGCGCGGTTACACCCGGACGCGGGCGGCGACCCCGAACTATTCCTGTTCGCCTGCTATATCAAAGATCAAGTCCCAGACACCCAGCGTCCGGCCAACCAGTCCGCCCATCGCGGCAGAGAGTCGGAAGCATTTCTTAATTCCTGGCAAGCCACCATGGACTCCTGGGCCACGAGCAACCGGGACGGCCTCAAAGTCCCCCGGAGCAGCGATCCCTTCAAACGATAGAAGCCGTCCGGCCAAACTTACTGTTGTTGCTGCTGTTGCTGCTGTTGCTGTTGTTGCATCCGCTCTATCTCTTTCCACACGAGGTCCCCGGCGTCCCGCAGCATCTGAATCGCCTGCCCCTGCTGCGGGTAGTTGAGCTCGAACATGCTCTGAACCTTCCTGACGCTGGTCAACGCCTGCGACAGGTTCTGGAGGGGGCTTTGTTCCTGCTGTTGCTCTTGCTGCTGACCCTGCTGCTGTTGCTGTCCATCCTGCTGTTGTCCGCTCTCCGACATGTTGCTCCTCTCGTAGATGTTGCGCACTGGCTGTTTGTTGCTCTTCCTCCTATACCCTTTGTTTGTGTAAAGTAGGCGGGGGGTGATCCGGGGTGCCGCGTTTACTTTGGGGACGAGGAGGGCACTAAGGACCAACGGGAACTACGATTGAGAGAGGTGCCGGTGTCACCCGAAGAATCCAACGCGCAAGAAGAAAACCAGCGCTCTGTCGAAAAGAATGAGCAGGGTGGGTCTTCCGGGAAGCAATCCGAAAGTGGTGGCTCGGGTCATCGTGCGCGGTCTACGGAGGAGATTCCCGACGTTACGCTCGACGTACCGAAACTTGGATTGGAAGAAGCCCACCTCCAGGTCGATAACCTGCGCGCCAAGATCTCTTTGCAGGCAGAGCTGTCCGATATGGTGAGGATCAATGTTGGGTTAGATGCCTTTCTCGAGAAAGTGGAGCTAGACCTGAAGGGCCTTGAAGCCCAGGCGCAGCTAAAGGCGAACCTGGAGAACGTGCGGGATATTCTGAGCCGGACACTGGAATCCCTGGACAACAACCCCCAGCTCGTAGAAAGTTTGACCAATCAGGGCACTGGCGGGGAACTTGAAGGTGCTGCCGGAACAGTCAGGGACGCTTACGAGAAACCTCAAGACGAAAACTCCGAAGACCAGGAAGTCCAGGAGGTTTGGGAGGACGACGAAGCGCAAGAATCCAACGAAGAAAGTGCCGGAGAGATAGAAGCAACCGACGCCGCCCGGAGCAAGGCGGAAGACTTGGGTGTGGAACTTTCCCAGGTTGAGGGTACGGGTTCTGGGGGGCGTATCATCGCCCGGGACGTGCAGAAAGCCGCGAAGCAAAGGTAAACAGCCTTCGAGAAGTTATCGAGGGCGAACAGGCCAGATGTTACGCCGGTTTCTAAGACCACTACTGGGGTATTAGAATAAGAGAAACCGGAAGGAGACATTGTGTCGAGTGGTAAGGGTTTTAAGCAGAGTTCGTCGGAGATCATCACAGATCTACTCTCCGATGAAAAGATAAAGCGTGGCCTAAGCTACCTCCAGAGTGAGGAGTTCAAGGCCGAACGCGAGCGTGTTCGACAAAGCGCCGCCGAGCGCCTCAAAAACATCCGGAACCGATACCAGGGCAAGAAACGTACCCCCGAAGCAGCGGCCCAGGAAAGGGAGCTGACCTTGCGTCTGGCGGAGGTAGAAGCCGAGGCCGCCGAGTTGCGGATACGGCTCTCTGAGTTGTTGGAAGAGGAAGAAAAGCTCCGCTGGGCGCTGGAAGAATTATAGATGAGACAAAGGTAGCAATCTTTCAGTCGAAAGACGATTTATAGAGTATTTATAGAGTATTTTTCTCCTACTGGTGTACAACTGGGACGTAAGACTCTTGTGCCCGACCGTTGTTTCGTGTAAGAATTAGGCTACTTTTGTAACCCTTCGTAAGATCTAGGAGGCGACTTGGCAACTCTTAACACCGGACTTTACGACCCCGCATATGAGCACGATGCATGTGGCTTCGGCTTTGTCGCGAGGGTGGATGGGCGAAAAACCCGTCAGACGGTGGACGAGGGGCTCCAGATCCTGCACAACCTGGAACACCGCGGCGCGCGCGGCAGCGACCCGGAGACCGGAGATGGGGCCGGCATAATGCTCCAGATCTCCGACGACTTCTTCCGCCGGGAGTGCGATAAGCTCGGCATAGAGTTGCCACCGCTCGGCCATTACGGTGTCGGCACGATCTTCGAGAGGGGCGAGGAATCGGGGAAGCGCGAGCGGCTTCTGGCCCAGATCGCCGAAGAAGAAGGGCAGAAGCTCCTCGGTTTCCGAGACGTTCCGGTGGATACGGATAAGTGCGGCGAGCTGGCACGGGATGTCATGCCGCGCTTTATGCGGCAGTTCTTTGTGGAGCGCAATGCCGAAACAGAGGAAGACTTCGAGCGGAAGCTGTACGTCATCCGGCGCCGACTCCACAAGGCCGTCGACTACACCGGAAGCCACTACGTCGTGAGCCTCTCTGCCTCGACCATCGTCTACAAGGGTCTGCTCACGGGCGACCAGTTGCCGGAGTTTTACGCGGACTTACGAGATCCGGACATGAAGAGCGCCCTCGCCCTGGTCCACGCCCGCTTCTCGACCAACACTTTGGGAAGTTGGGAGCTGGCCCATCCGTATCGCTACG
>JBARZO010000312.1:0-10961 GCA_049650165.1 Rubrobacteraceae bacterium | reverse complement strand
TCTGGAGGGCGCTCAGGCCGCCGGTCAGCAGCAGTATCGCCGCGAACGAGGCTATAACGACGCCCCAGGTCAGTTTGATCGGCGCTGCGGGGTTCACCGTGCCGTCCGTGGACATGCTGCTAAGGACGAAGGTCGCTGAGTCCGCCGAGGTGATGAAGAAGACGCTGACCAGTATGAGCGCCAGAATGGACGTCACGCCTCCCAGCGGGAACGCCGTCAGGGTGTCGAAGAGGGACTTGGGTAGGTCGCTGGCGGCCGTCTTGGCGATGTTCCCGCCCTGGTAAAGGTCCAGGTGGAGCGCCGCGCCGCCGAAAACGGTGAACCACAGAAAGCTGAAAGCCACCGGGGCAAAGAGAACTCCGAAAGTAAACTCCCGGATCGTGCGTCCCCGAGAGATGCGGGCGATAAACGTACCGACGAACGGCGCCCATGACACCCACCACGCCCAGTAGAAAAGCGTCCAACTCTGCGCCCATTCGCTATCTGTAAAAGCTCCCGCCCGGAAGCTCATCTGCGCGAAGTTACCCAGGTACTGGCCGATCGATTGGGTGAACGTGTTGAGCAGGAAGACCGTCGGGCCCGCGAAGAGGGTGAAGAAGAGCAGGGCCACGGCTATCACCATATTCGTGAGGCTGAGATAGAGAATTCCTTTTCCGATGCCCGTGGCCGCCGAGATCATGAACGCCACCGTCAGGACGGCGATGATGATCACCTGCACGGTCACGTTGCTCGGGATGCTGTCGAATACGTAGCTCAGGCCGCCGTTGAGCTGTAGCGCCCCGACCCCGAGAGCCGTGGCGACTCCGAACAACACGGCGAAGATCGCGAATATATCCACCGCCTTACCAACAGAACCATCCACCCGATCCCCGAGAATGGGCCGGAGCGTCGCGCTGATGAGGTTACCTCCGCCCTTGCGGAAGTTGAAGTAGGCGATCGCCATGGCGACCACGGCGTACACCGCCCACGGGTGAAGCCCCCAGTGGAAGAATGTGTACTGCAAGCTGAGCTCGGCGGCCTCGGTCGTTCCGGCCTTCGCCATCCCGTAAGGCGGCGTGCCGAAGTGCGACGCAGGCTCCGCCACACCCCAGAAAAGAAAGCTCAAGCCCACCCCGGCGGCGAACAGCATGGAGAGCCAGCCAAGGGTGGTGAACTCCGGCTCATCGTCGTCTTTGCCGAGTTTTATCCTGCCGTAGCGGCTGAAGGCCAGATACACCACGAACACCAGAAACCCGGAGACCGCCAAGAGATAAACCCACCCGAAGGTAGAGATCACGTAGTTCAAAATCGCCGTAAACGTGTTCGAGAGGTTCTCTGTAAAGAATACTCCCCACAGAACGAATAACACTGATAAGACAACCGATATTACGAACACTGGGCCTATTTGAGACCGGATCCTCTGTACCATCTAAAATCCCCTTCGTAGCCTACTTCGTGTCAAGCAAGAAAATAGCCCTAACGACCGACTCTATGAAAAGGAACACCTGATGAACCTACCGCAACCAGGAACTCCAGTCCAAATATCCTGCCAGCCATTTTGAGAAGCATTCTCTGACCTCGTGCGTAGCTTCTAGCTACCATACACTACTCGGGCGTTTATGATAGCGAAGTATTAAAGATTTGTTCGAGATTTTATTGAAGATAACGAGAGAACTTTTCGGTGCCGCCTCAAGAGATTCGGTAGTAGGGTGGGGGTTACGCACGGTTTGAGAGAGTCTTATACACTTTCGGATGGAGTTTGGATCTCCATCGTGCCCCGGTGGTTCATAAGAGTTCTGCCCGAGCGTCTTACGTAGGCTGGAGAAAGGAAGCGAGATGGAAATGTTGCCCAAGAGGATACTGCTCGCCGCGGACGGCTCCAAGGATTCGAAGCTGGCATTACAGATGGCGGCTAGCATGGCGGGCGGTCTCGGGTCCGAGTTGCACGTGATGTACGTGGCGCTGATCTCCCCTTGGGTTCTGGGGGGCAAGCTGTCGGATACCGAGTACGATAGGCTCAGGTCTGAGCAGCAGAGGTTTCTGGACGACCTGGTCTCTCAGGTCGAGGTCATGGGTGTAAAAGTTACCGAGTCCCACTTCAGAGTCGGGCAGCGGGCGGACGACGAGATCATACAACTGAGCGAGGATCTGGATGTAGACTTGATCGTGGTGGGTAGCAAAGGCCGGGGCACTTTGAAGCGGGCCCTGATGGGCAGCGACGCCGAGAGCGTCGTCCGCTACTCTCGCCACCCGGTCATGGTGGTGCGTGGCTGATAGACGAAGGTGATACAGGTTCCGGACATCGGAAGCTTTACCTGTACGCGCCTCCGGGACTTGAAGGAAACGTGAACCTTTTTGAAGCATTTCTCGTGGGGTTCGTTGGCGGGATCTCGGACTTCTTGCCGGTTGGCGGCTCCGGGCACCGGATACTGATGGAGCGAGTCTTTTTCGGTGGGACGTACAACCGGGAATTTTCGGGGATCTGTCAGATCTTCGCGGCGCTCGCGGCGGTGGTAGCGCTCCGAAAAGAGATAACCGATTCTCTACGTTCCATAGGCCATCCGGGGGGAGAAGGACGCCGGGTGGCGGCTCTGCTCCTGGCGGCCACGGCTACAGCCACCTTTATCTCGTTGCCCTTCGCGAACGCTTACGCGGGGCTCTCGGGAGATATCGTCGTCGTGGGAGTTTTATTTCTGGTCTCCGGGCTTCTCATATACATCGCCGAGGAGATAGGACGCCGAACCCACCCGCTCGGTTCCTTGAAGCTGCCGGGTGCGATGTTGGTCGGACTGCTCGGGGCGCTCGCGGCGCTGCCGGGGATCAGCCGCACCGGAGCGACGATCTCCGGGGGTATGCTTCTCGGGCTTACCCGCGAGTCGGCGACCCGTTTCGCTTTGTTCCTCTCCGTGCCGCTCCTGGTAGTGTCGGGCATTTGGGACATCTCTAGCGGAGGCGGCGAGGTTGGGCCGTGGGCCTCGGTATTCGGGGCCGCCGCATCTTTTGTGGGGGGGTTTCTAGCCGTTGGTTTCCTCCGATGGTACGCACGGGAGTTTTCGTTCATGGTGTTTGCGTACTATCTTTGGGTCGTTGGAGTATTCACCATCGTTTACGAATATTTGGGTTGACGCTCGTCTAGAATACGGCGATGGACATTTTGCAACTAATTCTGTTGGCGGTGATCGGGGTTGTAGGAGGCGTACTCTCCGGGCTCGTGGGGGTCGGTGGCGGTATCATCTTCGTGCCGGGGCTCATCTTCGCCGGTGGATGGGGTATTCAGGAAGCGGTGGCGGCGAGCCTGGTGATCATCGTCTTCAGCGCGCTTTCTGGTACCATCCGAAACGCCGGCAGCGAAGATCCCGTGGACTGGCGCATGGCGGGCCTGCTCTCGCTCACGGTCGCGCCTTCGTCCCTGATCGGGGTTTACATCAGCAAGATCTCACCGGAAACGTTCGTGCAGATAGCCTTCGCCGTACTCCTTCTCGCCCTGGCGTACCCTACGGCCAGCGGCGGCGGCTCTGCGATAGCCAACACGGACAAGAAGCTGCCTCTGCCGGTCGTCCTATTGGCCGGCGTCGGGGTCGGTACGCTCTCGGGCTTGCTCGGCATCGGGGGCGGGGTGATGCTGGTGCCGCTGCTGGTGCTGGGTTTTGGGGTGGACGTGAAACCCGCCGTTTCTACCAGCCTGGCGGTCGTGCTGGCGACGGCGTTCGTCGGGGCCGCCGGCTACCTGCTTACGGGTTTCGACCGCGTGTTGGGGTTGCCGCCCCTGGTGGTGGGCGCTATCGTCGGCGCCTGGCTCGGCGTGCGTATCCGGGACTTGCTGCCGGAAGATAAGCTCCGGATCGGCTTCGGGGTGTTTATGGTGGTCGTGGCGATCCGTATCGGGGGACAGGCGATCGGGATTTTCTAGAGGTGCGGGGCACTTTCGCGGCGTTTACCGTCCCCGACCACCAGAGAGTGCGGTATTCTTAGCCCCTATGTCCGAAGATCAGCAATTCCAGACCACGACCGAACGAGACCAGGAGCAGCCCGCACCCTCCAAGAAAAGCGGTGGCGGTAGCGGTTGGCTGGAGTTCCCGCTCATACTCATCGTCGCGTTTGCGCTGGTCTTTCTCGTTGTCCGGCCTTATGTCGTCGAGGCTTTCTACATTCCTTCGGAGAGTATGGTTCCGACTTTGGAAGTGGGGGATAGGGTGCTGGTGAACAAGTTTATCTACCGCTTCACGGAGCCCGAGCGGCAGGACGTCGTGGTGTTCAAGAGCCCGGAGGGGGTGGACAATTCAGTGGACGGGAACCCGATAGCGCGGCTCATCGGGCGGTTCCAGGGCAAGAGGGACGAGCGGCAAGACCTGATCAAACGCGTCGTCGGCCTACCGGGCGACACCATCGCCGTCCGAAACGGCAAGCTCTCCGTGAACGGTGAGCGGCAGAACGAACCTTACCTCAATAAAGAGTTCCCCGACCAGAGCTTCTTTCAACAGACGACCGTGCCCAAAACCAAGGTCTTCGTAATGGGCGACAACCGGACCAACTCCCGCGACTCCCGGTTTATAGGTCCGGTCCCCAAAGAGAACATAGAGGGCGAAGCGTTCCTGCGCTTCTGGCCGCCGGGCCGGCTGGGTACTCTGTAGCAACGCGATGACCGCCACCTCGCAAGGGATGTGAGCGTATTGAATCCTCCTAAACAGACTCCTCGTAGTGACAGTTCTCTCAGCCGTAGTAACCGGCTTTCGAGATCCCTGATCGAGTTCGTCGTAATATTGGGGATCGCGTTCGCGCTGGTCTTTGGCTTCGTGAAACCGGTGATTGCGGACTCGTTCTACATAGATTCGGGGAGCATGGAGCCCACACTTCACGGCTGCAAGGGCTGCACCAACGACCGGGTCCTGGTCAACAAGCTGGCCTACGACTTGTCCGACGTCGAGCGTGGAGACATCGTGTTGTTCGAGAGCCCCGTGAACGGCGAGGTGCTGATAAAGCGCGCCGTGGGGTTGCCGGGGGACAACCTGGAGATTCGAGGAGGGAAACTTTACCTCAATGGTGAGCCGCAGGAAGAACCTTACCTTAAAGCGAATGCCTGGTACTCGTCACCCTTCGGGCCGGTGACGGTTCCCGAGGGGCATTTCTTCGCGATGGGCGACAACCGCATGAACTCGATCGACTCCCGCTCTTATGGAACCGTGCCGCAAGAAAACCTGATCGGAGAGGCCGAGGTTCGTTTCTGGCCGCCGGGGCGCGTAAGCCTGTTTTAGGTCCCGCTTATCCCACCCGGGGCGGCCCTTGCCGGATGCGGGCGCGGAGGTTTGGCAGGGACCAGGGAGATTCGATCCACCAGGTCGCTCCCGCCTCGGCGAAGGGTCTCACGATGGAGGCTGCAACCTCTAGGTCTTCGCCTGGCGTCTCGCCTTCCACGACGATGTCGAAGGACGTATCCGGCGGGCGGTTTTCTTCCGTATACGCTTTCATGGCCCGGATATCGTCGGGGGTGACTTCTCCGCGGGTGGTGTAGGCTAACAGCCCGTCGTGTCGGAGGGCGCGGTTCATGGACTTCTTGCTCGGCCACGCCACCACCGGCCAGATCGGCACTCGCGGTCGTTGCATGGTCGGGGGCAGGAAAGTCATCTCCTCTATCCGGTAGTGTTCACCTTCGTGGTTGAACGGTTCGCCGCTCCACAGGCCAGTGAGGATCTCCAGGCTCTCGTCCAGTAGCGCGGCCCGGATCTTCTTGTCCGTGGGTTCACCGACCTTCGAGAAACCTCCATCATCCGCGGCGCCGAGGCCGACCGGCAAAACGAGCCGACCGCCGGAGAGATGATCCAGGGTCATCGTCTCGCGGGCGAGTTTCCAGGGTCGCCGGCGGGCCGGGGGCGTAATGACGGCCCCGAGCCGCACGCGCTCCGTCGTCATTGCCATCGCCGCCATCACCACCCACGGGTCATAGGTCTCCATCTCGCCGAGGCTGATGCCGTCCCAATAGAAAACGCCGTCCCAACTCGTCGCCTCCGCCTCGCGGGCGAGGTCTGCGACGGTCCGGGGATCACCTTTGGTAACAATAAAACCGTAGTTCATTCAAAGGCCCCTCCTGGCGACCTGGAGTTTTCATAGATCACAGAATAATACTCGAACCGGGGTCCGAGTTGCTCAGGCTATAGCAGCCTGTCTACCATTGTCTGGTGCCCCCCGATGTTGAAGTCTCTCTTTCCGGGTGAGAGCCTGTGCGGTCACATCTTCAGTCTTCCGAAACCGGGCACGAACCTCCCGACCCTGGAGGCGTACCTGGTGTAGCTTTCGCCGTGAGTCTGCATCAAGTATGGCTCCTCGACGAACCTCACCTGTAACTCTATGGCTGCCACGAGGGCTACCAGGCCAAGCAAGGCCGCCGCGTTCGGTGCCAAGAGCACGAGCCCCAGGCAGGCGGGGACCATCACGGCGAAGATAGGGTTGCGGACCAGCGCGAATGCTCCTGAGGTCACGAGCTCGGTCCTCTCCGAAGCGTCTACACCAATGCGCCAGGAAGCTCCCAGGGCATTCTGGGAGATCAGCGTCCCTGCGAGGCCAAGACCGTAGAGGGCGAAACCGAACCAGCGGCCCGCGAGACCGTCGAGGAAGCCGATAGGTTCCAGGGTCCCTGCAATCTGCGACACGGGGGCGAACAACAAGAGTACAACGGCCACCGCGAAGAGCACGCCCCCGGTCCACTCCGCCGAGCCGGCACGACCGCTGATACCCTTGAAGCCCGTGGAACCTGTACTGCGTAGCTGAAGGACCGTACGGACCCCGAAGGCAAGGGCCAAATACACGAGGGTGAGCACCAGTGCGTAGGTTGCCATCCCGGCGTTAGCCGCGTCCCTGGCCGCGACCGCCGCCCTTGCGAAAGAGCCTCAAGCCGTTCAGGGTGACGGCAATGGAGGTTCCCATGTCGGCGAGAACGGCGAGCCAGAGGGTGATGAGACCGAAGGGGGCAAGTAGCACGAAGACGCCCGTGATGAGGATGGAGACGAAGACGTTCTGCCGGATTATCCGCTCTGCGGCCCTTGATAGACGAACCGCCGCGGCGAGCTTCCTGAGATCGTCCTGCATGAGAGCGACGTCGGCGGTCTCAAGGGCAACGTCGGTCCCCGCCGCTCCCATCGCGAACCCGACCGAGGAGACGGCGAGGGCCGGGGCGTCGTTGATGCCGTCCCCAACCATGCCAGCCTCACCGTGCTTCTCTACCAGACCGCGCATCGCTTCGACCTTCTGTTCGGGCAAAAGCTGTGCTTGGTAACGGATGCCCAAGGAGTCTGCTACCCGCCGGGCGGGAGCTTCGGCATCGCCGGTTAGCATCACAAGCTCCTCCACCCCGGCGGAGCGGAGTGTCTGGAGCGTAGCGGGAGTGTCTGGACGAATGGCGTCGGCGAGCCCGAAGACGGCGATCGGTCCTTCGCTGTCACCGAGTATTACGGGTGTCTCCCCAGCTTCCTCGACCTCCTGGAGCGCGGAACGGGCGACATCCAGGGATACGCTGTTCTCGGCGAAGAGTCGTGGACTGCCGATCAGGTAGCGTCGACCTTCGATCTCACCCTCGGCGCCCCGGCCCGGTATCCCGCGAAACCTGGAGACCGGCGGAAACTTTTGTCCGGACTCGTTGGCGGCGGAGAGAATCGCGTGCGCGAGTGGATGTTCGGAACGGCGTTCGAGTGCCCCCGCGAGCCAGAGCGCCTCGTTCTCACCCCGTCCGTCCAGCATTAGGATCCGCTCGACCACGGGCCGGCCTTCCGTGAGGGTGCCGGTCTTATCGAAGACGAGAGCCTTTAGCCTGCCGGCGGCCTCAAGAACCGCGCCGCCTTTGATCAGGATGCCGCGCCGGGAGGCGGCTCCGATCCCCGAGACAACCGTTACCGGCGTGGAGATCACCAACGAGCATGGGCAGGCGATGATGAGGAGCGCCAGCGCCCGGTAGAACCACGTCCCGAAGTCAGCCCCAAGCAGCGGCGGCACTATAGCAAGGGCGGCCGCGACGGCGACTACCACCGGCGTGTAGATGCGAGAGAAGCGGTCGACGAACTGCTCGGCGGGAGCCTTCCTACCCTGCGCCTCCTCGACCATCGTTGCTATCCGCTGCAGCGTGGAATCTCCCGCTTCCCTGGTAGCGCGCACCAACACGCCGCCGGAGCCGTTGAGGCTGCCGGAGAAGACACTATCACCGGGTGACTTCTCCACAGCGGCGCTCTCACCCGTGACCGGAGCCTCGTCCACGGTCGTGTGCCCCTCGAAGATCTCACCGTCAACGGCGAGCCGCTCTCCGGGTCGCACCACAACGAGTTCCCCTATTTTAACCTCGTCTACCCTCACTAGACTCTCTACTCCGTCCCTCCGGATGAGGACCTCGTCGGGTGCGAGCCGCATGAGCGCGCGCACGGCTCCTCGCGTGCGGTCTATGGCGTAGATCTGTAGGGCGTTACCGGTGGCGAACAGGACCACCACCAGCGCAGCTTCGCCCCAGGCCCCGATCCCAGCCGCCCCGATGGCCGCCACGCTCATCAGCACGTTCATGTCCATGTGCCGGACCCTGAGCGCAGAGAGTGCGGCCCGGAAGATCGGCAAACCGCTGACCAGAATAGCCGCAGCGTAGAAGACTACCTGAGCGAGCCCTCCAGGTCCGGGTATTCCAGCGAGCTGCAGGGCAGCGCCAATGGCAAACAGGAGTGACGAAGCGGCCGTGAGTAAGACTCGTGGGGTGCGCCAGAAGGGCTTCCGCTCGACCTCCCGGGACTCGCCGACACCATAACCGGCGTCCCTGACGGCCTGCTCGATCTTCTCTAGCTTCAGTGCCGGATCGTGTTCAGCGTCGAGCCTCCCGGCGCCGAAGTTTACCGTGGCCCTGTACACGCCGGGAAGCTGGCCGACCCGTTTCTCTACGGTAACGGCGCAACTCGCGCAATCCATCCCCTCCACCCGGACCACGGTCCGGTCGAGTTCTCCACCGGCAAAGCCACCGGTCGGGATCTCCGGGTCCGTCTCTCGCGTATTCGGCGCCGCAAATACCGTCGACGCAGCCTCTTCCGAGCAGCAGGTATCCGAGCAGGTGTCAGCCTCTTCACGCACCTCCTCGCGCGGCGTTCCCGGCTTCGGCGTTTCTTGTCCTACAACCGGCAGCACTTTCTTCGGACGGCTCACATCCCTACATCCCTACCTGCAGGGTGACGTCGAGCACCGCCGACAGGAGAGAATCGCCTTGTCCGGTAAGCGAGTACATCACGAGCTTTCCGTCCCGCCGGGAGCGGACCAGACCGTGGGATCTCAGGACCCGCAAGTGATGCGATACGAGACCCTGGGATCTTTCAGAGATCCAGGCCAGGTCGCACACGCACAACTCCTCACCTTCCCGCAAAGCCGCAGCCAACATCAGCCGGGTCTGATCCGAGAGAGCCTTCGCCCGCTCGGCAGCCTCCCGGGCTGTGTCTTCCTCCAGAAGCTTCTCCCTTATCGCCTCCGCGCGGGGCGCGTCCAGGCACAACAGGTCGCAGCGATCGTCAGTCATATTTACATCCTAACGTTCATTAGTACGTAGATACAATAATAGCAGACAAAGACATGTACCAAATAGACTCGAAGAACCGACCTTCCGAGGGGAGCGAGAGTCGGCAGTCAACCATCTTCTCGAAGAACCAGTTCTTGGCGCTTATGTGAATTGGTTAACTGGCGCCAGGACTACTGAAGATATGTGCGTTTGACACATATATGCCATGTTAGCCTGGTTCCGTTGTCAAGTTTCTATCTCTATGGAGGGGATGTTATGAAGCATTTGTTCAAGGCGTTGGTCGTTGCGGGTGTAATGGCTTTTGCATTGGGGGCAGCCCCCCAGGATGCTCAGGCGGAGCCGGGGATGACGAGTTGGTACGGTCCCGGGCTTGAGGGTAACCTGACCGCTAACGGTGAGGTGTTCGATAAGTGGGACTATACTGCCGCGCATCCTTATCTGCCGTTCGGTACTGAGCTTCAGGTTTGCTACACGGACTGCGTGACCGTGCGGGTCAATGATCGCGGTCCTTACGTGCATGGTAGGGGTCTGGATCTCTCGCAGGGTTCTGCCCAGGCTATCGGTCTCTACGGAGTCGACTATGTTGACGTGCGGGTACTCTAGCTGACCACAAATTGCGCCTTTGGGCCGGAACCTCTCCGAGAGGTCCCGGCCCTTTGTTTTGCAGTTCATCTTCCGTAAGTCTCGGTGAGTAGCCGCAGCCTCTCCGCGAGTTTCGGGGTGAGTGCGGACTTCTCCAGCCGCCAGGTCCAGTTGCCCTGCGCGGTGCCGGGTACGTTCATCCGGTGTTCGGAGCCGAGCTCCAGGAAGTCTTGCATCGGCACGACGGCCCGAGCCGCCACCGAGGAGTGGGCCATGCGGATAAAGTCCCAGACGGAGACGAACTCTTTGCCGAGGTAGCGCCGGGCGAAGTTGCGGCCCTCGGTACCGGCGGACTGCCACCAGCCGGCGGTCGTGTCGTTATCGTGGGTACCGGTGTAGACGACCCAGTTGGAGCCTTCGTATTCGTGGGGCAGGAAGGCGTTGGACGGACCGGAGAAGGCGAACTGGAGGACCTTCATACCCGGTAGGCTCAGTTCGTCGCGCAGCGCCTCGACCTCGGGTGTGATCTCCCCGAGGTCTTCGGCGATGATCGGCAGTTCCCCAAGTGCTTTCTCGAAAGCCCGGAAAACTTTTTCACCCGGTCCTTTTACCCACCGCCCGTTCTTTGCCGTGTCCTCGCCGGCGGCGATCTCCCCGTACGCCTCGAAGCCGCGGAAGTGGTCTACCCGCACCGCGTCGTAGAGCGTGAGCGCCATCCGCATCCGCTCCACCCACCAGGAGTAGCCGCGTTCTCCCAACGCATCCCAGTCGTAGAGCGGGTTCCCCCAGAGCTGACCGGTTTCGGAGAATTAGTCCGGCGGGACACCGGCCACTGATGTTGGGTTCCCGGAGGAGTCCAGAAAAAAGAGGTCCTGGT
>JBARZO010000311.1:0-5957 GCA_049650165.1 Rubrobacteraceae bacterium | reverse complement strand
ACGTTGTCCAGCGCCCGCACGATCTCCCCTCGCCGCTTCTTGAAGCCCTTCTCTACATTTTTGAGTTCTAAAGCCTTCAAGCGTCACCTCCTCTTCTGAAGACCTTGCGGAGTCTTCCGGCATCCCGGCGCAACTCCCGCCAGAGAGCCGAGATCAAACCGGGCTCCTTTCCACGGACTACCCGCGCCATCCTGTTCTTCTCCACTTCGCGCCGCATATCCTCGGCCCGCTGTTTCCAAACTTCGTAATCGTTCAAGCCGTGCATCTCAAGATTTCCTTTCCGGCAAACCCACACAAAAACTTGGCCCCCGAACCTGATGTCCGGGGGCCTCGTGAAAGTCTTAAGCTGTTTAAGCTCTAAGTTACTCTTGAGACAAGGACATCAGGGCGCACCTCTCCCTTCGGCGCGCGCGTTCCCGCTATACGGGGAACCGATATGTTCACGCTGAGGGCTATCATGTACGTCCTTCGTCCTTTCGCTGCTACTGTAGCAAGAGCACTCTACTTCTTGCCGTATTGCTTGTCGACATTGTTTTAAGGATGCCACACCGAAAAGCATAGGGCATCACTCATTTGAGTGATTTTGGCCCGGCTCAGGCGGTGTTTAGCTCCAACTCACTCGTCACCTCGATGGCAGGCATGATCGATCGGGCCACCGGACAGGAGTCGGCGTAGACGCCGAGCACCCGCTCGATGGTCTCGCGGTCGTCTTCGCTGGCGGTGAGGTGGAAGACCTGCTTGATCCTCTTGACCACCAACACCTTGCCGTCCTTCTCTATCTCACCGATCGTGTCGGCCGAGAGGTTTTCGAAAGCCACTTGACGCGCTCCCAGCGCGCCTCCAAAGGTCCCGAGCAGTCAACCACCCGCCGCGGCTACGAGATAGTCCAGGGTCGTGGCGTGCGGCTCCTCCTCGTCCGGGGCGACGCCGTAGTGCTCGGCCACCTCACTGTGAACCCCGAACAGGATCGCTTCCTCCTCAGCGGGGATCTCGGCGCGCCGGATCTTACCCTCCACCGGCTCCACCTTTACACGCGACGTATAAGCTACATCAGCCACTAAATTTCTCCTTTCTTCAAACACTCAACGGGCAAGAGCATGGTACTCCTCGTTGGGGATCATGCCACAGGCCAGCGACATGCGGTTGGTGAAGTTGTACATGCTGGCGATCTCGACCACGTCCCAGACTTCTTCCTCGGTGAGCCCGTTTTCTTGCAACCGGGTTAGGTCTTCGGGGGTGCAGTCTAGGGGGCGCTCGGTTACTTTGGTGGCGTAATCGAGGATGGCGGTACAACGTTCGTCGAGGCCGGCGCGACGGTAGTCGAGGGTGATGCGATCGGCCAGGATGGGGTCGCCGAGGGCTTCGCGAAGGGCGGCCCCGTGGGCGACGAGGCAGTAGAGACAGCCGTTCACCATCGAGACGGCTACCGCGATCATCTCCCGCTCCGCCGCATCCAGGTTCTCCGTAGGTTCGTGGAGCTGTTTGTAGTGGTTGAACCAGGCGGAGAGACGCTCCGGCCGGTAGCTGTAGGCCCGGAAGACGTTGGGCACGAAGCCGACCGCCTCTCGGGCTTTGCTAAAGAGACCGCGGAGGTTCTCGGGCAGTTCGTCCTCTTCCGGGACGGGGAACCAGCTTACGGGGACGGCCCTTCCCTTGCCCGAGATGTGCTCCACATCGTTCATGCTAGTCCTCTAGAGAGACGTTCAGCTCGATCTCGACGTTGTTCCGCAGGGCGTTGGAGACGGGGCACATCTGCTCCGCCTCTTTGGCGGCTTCCTCGAAGGAAGACTGGTCCATGCCAGAGACCTTTCCGCGAACGTTGAGTTCGATGGTGGAGATCTTGAGGTTATCCAGATCGAGTGTGCAGGTGGCGCTAACGTCCAACTCTTCAGGATCGTTACCACCCTCACCGAGGACGTTGGAGAACGCCATCGCGTAGCAACTCGCGTGGGCGGCGGCGACAAGCTCCTCCGGGCTCGTCTGGCCGGCGGGGTCTTCGGCGCGGGTGGCGAAGCTGACGCCGGTTCCTTCTAACGCACCGCTGCTCGCGAGGTCGAGAGTCCCCGAACCGTTCTGCAGATTTCCTTGCCACTTTACGTCTGCCTGGCGTTTTGCCTCAGCCATAATTACTCCTTTATCTCTGGTTTGCTTTTACACCATACAATGTAGCCGTCCTACCCGCATACGGAGGTGGTATCCCACTGGATTACCGATTGACGGAACGCATCTGCTCTTCACCGTAGCGTTCCCCGGCTGTTGCGCCTTTCGGCATCGCCTCTTCGATGCGTGCCAGGTCGTCTTCGGTCAGCTCTATATCCGGGGCGCCGGAGTTCTCTTCCAGGTAGCGTCGGCGCTTGGTTCCTGGGATGGGAACTACGTCGTCACCCTGGGCGAGCAGCCACGCTAGGGCGAGCTGTCCGGAAGTCGCTTCTTTTTCAGCGGTGATCTCCTTTACGCGCTCTACGAGTTCCATGTTCTGCCGGAAATTCTCCTCCTGAAAGCGTGGGAAGCGCACCCGACGAGCATCGTCCGTTTCCAGGTCTTCGGGGCTCAGGATCTGGCCGGTAAGGAATCCTCGTCCTAAAGGACTATATGGAACAAAACCGATCCCGAGTTCCCGACACGTTGGCAGGATCTCTTCCTCCACATCCCGGCTGAACAAAGAATACTCCGACTGTAGCGCGCTGACTTGATGCACTTCGTTTGCCCGCCGGATGGTCTCCGGCGCAGCCTCGGACATGCCCAAATAGAGCACCTTGCCCGCCTCTACTAGTTCGGACATCGCGCCGATAGTTTCTTCTATCGGGGTGTCCGGGTCTACCCGGTGCTGGTAGTAGAGGTCTATGTAGTCCACTCCGAGCCGCTGCAATGAAGCGTCGCACGCCTCGCGGACGTACTCCGGGCGCCCGTTTACGCCCTGGAAGCTACCATCCTCGCCGCGCACGTTGCCGAACTTGGTGGCTAAGGTTGCCTGATCCCGACGGTCGGAGATAGCCTTTCCGACGAGCTTCTCGTTGGTCCACGGGCCGTACATATCCGCCGTGTCGAGAAACGTCACGCCGAGCTCGATGGCCCGTTGGATGGTGGCGACGGACTCATCTTCGTCCGTGGTGCCATAGAACTCACTCATCCCCATGCATCCCAGGCCTATCTCCGAGACCGTAAGCCCATCTGTACCGAGGTTCCGGCGTTTCATAGAACCTCCTCCTCTTGTCGAAAGTTTGTACAAACCCCTGTAACGTAAGTCTACACGGGCCTCAATCACTTATCTCCCGCCTGTGAGAACAGCGACGTCGAGATAATGGGCTACGGCATAGAGGCGAGCGGCTTTCTCTAGTTAAAGCCCGATCCTAGGCAGTTCCCCGAATTTCCTTGACTTTATCCACACCGGGTACGGTTAGCGTGTAGTTCGACTCTTCGTCGGCCTGCTCTATGTAGTTCTGGTCGATCAGATACCTGACCGCCGTTTCGCAATCGACAGATTCCGGGTCCATGCCCGCGTGAGGAGCCGCCGCTTCGGCCTCGCTGCTCTCCTGGGTTCCGAGCGGCACAGGGTCGTTGAGCTTGCCTCCGGACAGTTCGTGAAACGCTATGAGCAACTGCACGGCGTCTTCTTCGATCCTGCTGGTCATCTGGGATCCCCTTTCGGTTTCCGCTTGTAGTTGCTACCCATCTTAGACGTTTCTTGTACCAAAGATATCCCAACTTCAAACCGCCCCGGCCAGCTGGCACAACTAAAACAAAAGCCATACTCGGCGATTCGAGTTTCGCATACCGTGAAACGAATTAGACATAGCCTGCGTATCTACGAGACAATGCTTCTCGGCAGCTACGGAAGGATGTCTACCGTGTCGGAGAACAACGACCGAACCACCCTCGTAGAGACCAGCGGCCTTACCAAACGCTACGGCTCGAAGATAACCGCTGTAGAAGATCTGGATCTCACTGTAAAGCGCGGCGAAGTCTACGGCTTTCTGGGACCGAACGGGGCCGGCAAGACCACGACCCTGCGGATGCTGCTCGGCCTGATCAAGCCATCCTCCGGCAAGGCCCGGGTGCTGGACGAAAGTCCGGGCTCCCCGTCAAGTCTCTCGCGGGTGGGGGCGTTGGTAGAGTCGCCGGCCTTCTATCCGTACCTCTCCGGCCAGGACAACCTGCGGGTGATGGCCCGGTACTCGGGAGTCTCCAAATCGCGCATCGGGGAGGTCCTGGATCAGGTCGAGCTTTCAGAGCGGGCGAAAGACAAGTACAGGAAGTATTCGCTCGGCATGAAGCAACGGCTCGGGGTCGCGGCGGCGCTGCTAAAAGATCCGGATCTCCTGATCCTGGACGAGCCGACGAATGGACTGGACCCGAAAGGCATGGCGGATATGCGAGACCTGATCCGGGGGCTCGGAACAGGAGAACGAACGGTATTGCTGTCGAGCCACCTGCTCGGGGAAGTTGAGCAGATCTGCGACCGGGTCGGTGTGATCCAGAAGGGCAAACTCGTGGCCGAGGGTACCGTCGAAGAGCTGCGAGGCACCGCAGGCCTGCTCGTGAAAGCCGAGCCCGTCGAGGAAGCAGCCAAAATAGCGGAGAAACTCGCTGGAGTCGAAGAGGTACAAAAAACGGACGGCTTCCTCCGTCTCACCATAGCCCCTGAGAAAGCAGCGGAGATCAACGCCAAGTTAGTAGAGGCCGGCTTGCGCGTAAGCGAGCTGCGTCCGGCGGAGCAATCGCTGGAAGACGTGTTCCTACAACTCACCGGCGAGCCGCAGGAAGAAGATGGGCCGCCAGACACTAACGAAGACAAAAGGGGAGAGTAGCTTTGGGTCGCAGTTTTACGGCAGAGGTCCTCAAGCTCCGAAAGCGTCCGGCGCCGTGGGTTCTGGCCTTGATCTTCGTGGTCATCATAGCCATCAGCTACTTCTCCACCTACGCCTTCGCGAGAGCCCCGATCGGAGGATCCGCCGGGACAACCGCGGAGGCGACTATCGCCCAAGCGCCTCCTCCTGGGTCGGAGGCGACCACGGGAGGCACCGGCCCCATTCCAGAAGCCCCCGCCGCGGGCGAGGAGATCCCACCGGAAGTCGAGGAGCAGATGCAAGCCGAACAAGAGGCCTTCAACGAAGCATTTCTCGAAAGTCTGTACCCGAGAAACCTTCTATCCAACGTATTCAGTGGCGGTATATTCACCGTTATTGGTGGAACTTTGCTGCTCATACTCGGCGCGTTGATGGTAGGCAGCGAGTATGGCTGGGAGACGTTCAAGACCGTGCTGACCCAGCGCCCCGGCAGACTCGGCTCGCTCTTCGGAAAACTGCTGGCCTTCGGGGGCGCGCTTCTCGCGTTCGTGCTCCTGGGACTACTGACCGCCGCCGTGTGCAGCTTCATCATAGCCAGTCTCGAAGACGTCACCGTAAAATGGCCGGCGTTCGAGGAGATCGCCAAAGGCGTAGGAGTAGGATTCCTAACGATGACGGTGTGGGGCGCTTTGGGCTTCGCGCTGGCAGTGCTTCTCAGGAGCACCGCGTTCGCCATCGGGCTCGGGCTGATCTGGATAATAATCGAGAATGCGATAATACCGGGCATACTCTTCGATAACGAAACCTTCGAGAAGATTCGTAAGGCGTTACCGGGGGAGAACGCTTCTTCACTGGCACAGTATTTTGGTAATCCCTTACCCGAAGAATTTACGGGAGGATTCGAGCCGCTCGTAGAACCCGAACGAGCCATCTGGGTGCTGGCGGCCTACGCCGTTGGTTTCATCCTGATCTCGGCGCTAATAATCTGGCAGCGCGACGTGACCTAGCTTTTGTCATCCGGTTTGCCGTTGGGGCTTTCTTTGTGGCGGTTGGTTATGGGCATCCGACGGTCGCGACCGAAGGCGCGACCGGTGATCTTGATGCCCGTCGGGGCCTGGCGGCGTTTGTACTCGGCCCGGTCTACTAGCTGTATGGCGTTCATAACATCCT
>JBARZO010000310.1:0-7288 GCA_049650165.1 Rubrobacteraceae bacterium | reverse complement strand
CAATCCGCACACCGGAGACCTGAACGGTCCTGACGCGGTGCTTGGCATGATCCGGGAGGCGCAGAGGCTGACGGGTGGAACCTTCCGCCTCGTAACCCGCGATGTGGTGGCGCATGGAGATCACGCCGTTGCACTGATCGACTGGTCCGCCGAGCGTGACGGCGAGAGGATCGAGGGAAAGGAGGTCGCCGTCTACCGGGTGCGCGACGGCAAGATCTCGGAGGCTTCGTTCCATCTCGATAATCCCGCCTCGGACGAGGCGTTTTGGGAGTGAAGAACGCCGGCTAACTAGCTCAGACGGCGATCTTCTGTCGGGCCGAGGGATCCAAGAGCCCACGGGCTGCATGGAGGGCTTCCGAGGCTTCTGGAAAGCAACCCGGTGAGAGCTCTACGCAGCAGCTCGGGTCGGCGGGGAAGTCCAGGCGCCGGAATAGCTCTGCGAGCGGGATGGAGCCGCGGCCCGGCGGCAGATGCAAGTCTCCCGCACCGTACACGGGATCTCCGTAATCCAAAGGGTCTACGCTGGCGCAGCTCTTTCCTAGGTTGTCGTGGAGATGGATGTGGCGGACGAGCGGCGCTGCCGCTGCACACTCCTCCATGTAGTCGAAGTCGAAGAAGTTCGCCGCCAGCGCCGCGTGTCCCACATCCAGACAGATGCCGACCGCCGGATGGTCAACGGCGCCGATTTGCTCGGCCAGGTCCGAGGGCCAGGTAGAGTAGTCGTAGACCTCGCCGCGCAGGATCTGCTGGTCCGGGAAGTAATTTTCGACGGCGATGGCAACGCCGAGTTCGGCGGCGGTATCCCCGATCTCTCTGAGGGCTGACCGCTCGGCGGTGAGTTGATCTTTGAGCCGGAACCGGGCGTCGCGGGAGGCTACCCGCTGTCCGGCGTGGCAAACGACCGTGCCGGCCCCGATCCTTTCTGCAAACCGTACGCTGGAGAGCAGAATTTCCTTCTGTAACGCTTGCCGGCCCAGATCCATCAGGTCGGCTTCCAGCGGAGCATGGACCGTGCAAGTGAGGTTGGTCTCCAACAATAACTCACTAACCTGCACCATCCGAAACTCGTCCAGTCGTCCACCGAGAATGACCCCCATCTCCGGCAGCAAAAGTTCCACGAAATCCGCCCCGGCCTCCCTCAGAAATTCGAGGGTACCTGAGAAGCCAGAGGAACTCCCCGGATGGTTGATTCCCACGCTGCGAAAAGCCATACGGTACCATCCTCCGTAGAAAGCCGTAAATTCGCGGTCAGTATAGGAGCGGGAACCGGCTTCTGAGTGAAACCACGGTTAAACGTCGGTAAACCTTAGGTTAATCGATCTGTAGAATAGAGACAAAGCGCAAGTTCAGCAGTGGAAAGGCTTTTGTGAGCAGCTACGAGAATTATACGGAAACTTCCAAAAACTACGACAAGACACGGGAGCCGGTTGGGACCGAGATCATCGTCGGGTGCATGGCCCAGGCGCCGGTCCCGCTAAACCAGGCTACCGTGCTGGATGCCGGGTGCGGCACCGGGAGCTACTCGCAGGCTTTGCTCCGCCACGTCGGCAGGATCGAAGCGGTAGACCTGAACGAGGGGATGCTCGAAGTGGCCGGACGGAAACTGGCGCAGGCCGAGGAGGAGGGTAGGATCTCCTTCCATTCCTCCATGATAGACGAGCTTCCCTTCGAGGACGGCGTTTTCGACGGGATCATGATCAACCAGGTACTACACCACCTGCCCGACGACGCCTCGGAGGACTTTCCAGCCCACCGCCGGGTCTTCGAGGAGTTCGCCCGGGTTCTCAAGCCCGGTGGCGTACTCACCGTAAACACCTGCTCCCAGCAGCAACTTCACAACGGCTACTGGTACTATGCCCTGATCCCGGAGGCCGCCGCGACCCTTCGCAGCCGCTTCGCCCCCACAGAACGCCTCACAAAGATCCTTCAGGACTTGGAATTCGATTACCGGGGAAGGTTCGCGCCAACCGACGCCACCATCCAGAGTGGCTCCTACCTCGACCCTCATGGTCCGCTCAACAAAGAGTGGCGGGATGGCGACTCGACGTGGTCGCTGGTCGAGGAAGAGGAGCTGGACCGCGCCATCTCTAAAGCTCGGGAGTTGGATAAGGAAGGTGGACTGGCAGACTACATGGACCACCACGACGCCCGGAGACGGGACATCGGCCAGGTGACGATACTCTTCGCTATCCGGGAGTAGAACCACCCGAAACGCGCCGAATTTTACATAGATTTAACAAATATGTTACAATTTCTCCAATCTGATCTTCCAATCTTGGGGTCACGGACAGAGGAGGCGTCGCTTGCTCTCGAATGGGGTACGAACAAACAGAAGACTAGAGAAAGCATACGGGATGCTAACGCGGGTGCCTTTTTTCGACGGCGTGAAGCGGGAGGCTGTCGAGATCGAACCGCTCGGCTCGCTTACCAACATGACGTATAAAGTTACCGTTGGCCGGACATCTTACGCGCTCCGGCTCCCCGGACACGATACCTGGGAATACATAGATCGGGCGGCCGAGGAGCACAACTCTAAGATTGCGTCTGCCGCCGGTATAGGGGCAGACATACTCTACTCCGACGCCCGCAACGGTACCGTAGTGTCTCGCTTTATCGAAGGCGATCCCATGAACGCGGCTTGGCTAAGCGAGGATGCGGAAGCGTTGGCCCGCGTTGCGCGTACGATCAAGAAGGTCCACGGACTGGGGCGTAACTTCCGGTTCCGCTTCGACGTCTTCGGCATGATCGAACATTGTCGTCACCTCCTCTATGAGTTGGGGCAATCGCTACCGGCGGGCTACAGCGGGGTAGAACGTGGGATGAAGGCGGCGCAACGGGCACTGGAGGCGTCTCCTGTTCCCCTGGTGCCATGTCACAATGACCCGTGGCCGAACAACTTCATAGATGCTGGCGGACGCCTCTATCTCATCGACTGGGAGTTCTCCGGTATGAACGATCCCTTCTGGGACCTCAGCCACCTCTCGACCGAAGCCGAATTTGGTCTTGAACAGGACCGGACGATGGTGGAGACGTACTGTGATGGCATCGCTCCCGAGAAGCTCTACTCTCGACTGGAGATCTACAAAGCCCTGGGCGACCTCTTGTGGTCGCTTTGGGGGCTAATCCAACACGCGAACGACAATCCGCTAGACGACTTCTTTACCTACGCGCAAGAAAGGTTTGGGCGCTGCGAGGAGCGAATGTACGCTTCGAACTTCGGAGGTCACCTGGACCTCGTTCGTACGGATAGATAGGGAGACGTCGCGTAAACAACTCGGACAAGAGTAATGCTCAACGTTCGGTTAGCCATTGGGCGATGAGATCGCCGATGCGTCCGCCCTGATCCTCTTGGAGAAAGTGTCCGGCGTCCTCAATAACGGTCAGTTCTTCAGCGGAGAGTAGACGCTGCATGCCCAGTCCTACTGGGTCTAGCGGCAACACCGGGTCCGAGTCGGCCCAGAGCAAGAGCTTGGGACGAGTATCTTGGGCGAGTGCCGCAGCAACGGCCCGGCCTTCGGCTGCACCGGGGGCGTCGGGTTCGAGCGGTACGAGTTGTGGGAAGGCGCGGACGCCGGCTTTGGATTCTTTGTCTGGGAACGGGGCTTCGTAGGCATCGAGGACTTCCGGCGGGGGCGGAGTATGACAGGCGCCCCGGATCAGGCGCTTCACCGGCGTGTCCTCCACCCGGGCCACGAAATCCCGGAAGCGCAGCCAATCGTCGCTCATCCTCTGTTCCCCGTTGAAGACCCCGGTGTCCATAACTACGAAACGACTTACCCGTTCGGGGAGCTCCAGAGTCGCCAACCGCAGGCCGATTGGGCCTCCCCAGTCTTGCATTACCAGCGTAACGTCTCGTAGGTCCAACTCTTCGAAGAGCGAGGTTATGGATGCGGTGTGCCCTTCGTAGGAGTACCAGGCGTCGTCGGTTGGTTTGTCGGAACGTCCGAAGCCGGGGAGGTCCGGGAGGATGCAACGGTATCCGGCATCCAGTAGCGGACCCATGACTTTGCGGTAGAGAAAAGACCAAGTCGGCTCGCCGTGAAGCATTATTATCGGCGGTCCCTCACCCTCGTCTATATGTGCGAGGCGCAGGCCGCGCCACTCCCGGTATCGTGGCTCGTAGGAGAATTCGGGGAGGTCCTCGAAGCGATCTTCAGGGGTGCGGTAGACGCTCATTGTTTCCTCGGATCAGGCATGCTTCACGCTCAGGGCCGGGGCTCGCGGAGAATACAGCACCTTGTAGAAAGCGCCGCCTTCCTGGGGCTCTAGCCGGTATCCTGCGTCTTGTATGAGTTCGAGGGACTCACCGCGAATGCCGTTGGAAGCTACTATGTACACGGTCTCGTCTTTGTTCATGTGCTTTCTGGTAAACCTCAGCCACCGGCCTTCCATGTCACTCTGTACGTCGTCCTCCAAAAACGGAGAGACGAGTTTGAGGTCCGTTCGGCGGTTTTCTACTATTTTCATGTACCCTCTGCTGCTGCCGTCCGTGATGACGGTTGCGCCGGGTTCGGCTTTTTTTGCGATGGCCTCTATAGAATTGCGTCCTTCATAAAATTCGCTGCGGTCCGCGGGTAGGTAAGTCCCATTCGTCCCGACCAGTGGTACCAGGAGTGCCAGAAAAGTCAGGGCGACGAGTGCTTTGGGCGCCGCCCGCAAAGTAGAGGACAATGTTACCGTCGAAAGGACGAGCCTGGTACCTTCGATCAGGGCTATAACCCCCGGCGCCACGAGGATGCAGATGATCAGGTACGTCGGTATGAAGTAGACCCAGATGTCGGGGATGCGATACTCCAGGGCGTAAAATAGCCAGCCAGCGTAGAGCAACCCGAACATGACGGAGACTGGTCGGTCCCGGTAGAACATGCTCATCAGGCCTATAACGGCCACGATCACGAAGAACCAGTGGAACTGCTGCGACAGGTACACCCGGTACATCTCCAGACGTCCGCCCAGATCTCCGGGTCCAAACGCCAGCATGCTCCCCCCGAATTGCACCCCCGAGACGTAAGTCAGAAATTTCAGAGGGGTGTTTGGATCGTAGGCGGCGAACGGCGGTTCTACAAAGGCTCTTATCGGAAGATATATGTAAGGTGTGAGCCCCAGCGCGAAAATCCCGGCGCCTTTGAGCGCGAGTCGTCGATCAGAGAGTTTGCCGCGCTCCGTGAGCCACACGAAGAGCAACCCTACCGGTAGTAGCAGCCCACTCGTCAAGTGGTTGGTCATCGCCAGCCCCACCAGAAACATCCACAGCAGTAGGTAACGGTCTCGCCGCGTATCTCGCCAGAGCAGCAAGACGGAGATAGCGAGCGCCACGAAAAGGGCGTTCAACGTGTAGACCTCGGCTATTACGGATTGCTGCCAGAAAGTCTGGCTCACCGCCAGGAGCATCGCCCCCGCCGCCGAGGGCAGTATACGACCGGTGATCTGACGACATATTACGAACACCAGGAATACGGCCACCGCGCCGAAAACGGCGGAGGCCAGGTTCACCCGGTAAGCCACGTCGCCCACCGGCAGGTAAGTAAAGAGCTTTGCCAGCAACAGGTATGATGGGTATCCGGTTGGGTGTGAGATGCTCAACACGTAGGCCCTCACCTGAAAGAGGCCTGCATCGAAGAGACCATCGTCACCGGCGCGGGACAGAACAGTTGGAGCCAGCGTAACTAGATACAAGATAAATGCGGCCAGCGCTACCCCGCCCCCGACAACTACGCCGGGAATCCTGGCAAAGAGAGCTTTTATAGACTCCGAACCGTACCGCACAGCACGAATTTAACTACAAGCCAGGTGCTTCGACCACTTGTGCCAGGACTCGCCCTTAGCTCGCAGCGGCGCCCAGAGACGAAGCCTCTACCTTCCGGAAGATGTCGGAGACTCACGAACTAGGCCAATCCCCAAGATCAGAAGCCCAATCGCTAGCGAAACCGCGCCGAGGTAGGCGAGGTAAATAAAAGAGTTCGGCTCCGTCGCGTCAGGAGACAGAACCGAGAGAAAGAAAGCCGCAGGAAGCAGAATAGCGGCCGCTGGTATGGAGTGCCGGACCACCTGCCTTAGACTTCTGGAGAGCGCCGCTTCATCCACGTATCGGAGCGTCACCAGCGAAAGGATGAGCAGCACGCCCGCGTGGGCGTGGCCGGCCCGCCAGAGATCCTGCCGGAGCGCGTTCTCCGCATAGTCCGGGTCCCCGATCAAAAGCGAGAGGATGCTAGCGCCGCCGAAAACTACCGTCGGCAGCAGGATCAACAATACGCCCGCCGTAATGCGGGACTCTCTACTCAATTTCGTCCACGTTCCACAGGGCGTAGAAGAGTCCGCCACCGCGCACCCGCACCTCCAGGTGTCCGCCTTCGGCCAACTCTTTGAGCTTCTCGTCCGCCTCGGAGACTGAGAGTGAAGTTTCCATCGCGGCCTGGGCTGGTGTAAGTTCACCGAGATCCCGCAAAGCTTCGAGTAGCTCCCGCTCTTTGGAAGCGGTGGAAGCGTGTTCCAACTGCTTCCCTGAAGGGCTCGAAGCCAGGCCGGAAAGCCCACCGGTCAGCAGTCCGAAAGCCGGGAAGACCATCCACCCGAACGTAAAGACCAGCCAGAACATCGGCTGAAAGAAAAACAGCACGACGGCTATCCCCAACGCCACTGGGATCAGCACAGAGAGCCCCATCACGATCCGGGCTTGCGGGCTCATGTTTTCTGTGTCCACGCCAAAGAAGTCGTTTTGCGCGTAACTTGAACGAGATCTACACTGCATCAGGCTCTCCTTTCTGGATTTGTTCGGGCGACGGTACGGCGGGTTCGTTATCGCCACCGAGTCGTCGTCGGGCGGTCTCGCGGCGACCGGTAGCCGGGGCGGAGTCGATGGCTTTCGAGAGCCCGAAGAGCGGCATGTTGTTGTAGACGGTCTCGAATTTCTCCGGCTCGACCAGGTACGACTCGTGCCAGATGCCGACGCTGCCGTCCGAACCCACGGTGCGATTGAACTTACGCCATGCGGGGAAGTGGGCTTCGTCGGGGTCGCGGGCGTAGCGTTCGAGGTCTTCGAAGGAGCGCCAGTATTGAACAAACGCGACGCCCGGCCAGTACAAGAAAGTCTCCGCGCCGAGGAAGCCTTTCTCCGGGTTGCGATAGAGTTCACGGAGCATCGGGCCCATCGCGTAGGCTGTCGGGATCCATTTTCTGAACTCCAGTGGACGGTTGATCCTCATCCCGATCAGGAACACTACAAAAGATTCTTCCACCTCCGCAGTGAATCGGCGGTTTATTATTTGGGCCATCAAGCATCCCTTTCCTC
>JBARZO010000309.1:0-7814 GCA_049650165.1 Rubrobacteraceae bacterium | reverse complement strand
GCTCTACACTGTTGCGCCGGATGGCCGGGAGCTAACGCTCGCCATCGTTAATGCCGGACAGGTTTTCGGAGAGATGTCTCTCACCTCCCAGCGACTCCGGGGAGCTTACGCCGAGGCGATGGAGCCTGTAGTCGTCTGCGCCATGAACCGGGGACAGTTAGAGGAGTTGGTGCGGGATAAGCCCGAGGTGGGCATCAAGCTCATAAGCATTTTGAGCGAGCGGCTCTCACTCTACGAGTCCCGGATGGAGGATATCGGCCTCAAGGAGGTTCCGGCCCGGCTCGCAAGCCTTATACTGCGTCTCATCGATAGTGAGGGCGTAATGACCCGCGCGGGGATCAAGATCCCCAACCGCTACACCCACGAGCAACTCGCCGCCATGATCGGCTCGAAGCGCGAGACTGTTACCCGCGCTTTCGGCCAGCTTCAAGAGCTGGGAGCCATAGAGCTCAAACGGCGCAAAATCCACATCCAGAACCTCGAATGCCTGGAGCGTACCGCTACCCTCGGCGTTCCGTCGAAGGTCGTCTAGCGCCGGCGGCGTATTAGCTGGATCACCACGATCAATACCACGAGACCGATAGCAACCGGGGCAGCGCGCTTGAGTACCGCTTCGTAGCTCGCCGCGCCGATGTCCAGCGGCTCGACCTCGCTCTCCTGCTGGATCTTGCGCACCGGCTCTTCCGATTTCTCCGCCCCGCCAGATCCGTTCGTGCTCTCTGCGACCGGCTCGGCCTCCTCTTCCTCCTGAACATTTTCGCCCAAGATCTCCTTCTCCAGGCAATCGGCGAACTGGGTCAGCAACTTCTCCGCCACGTCCTGCTGCACGCCCCGTCCAAACTGTGCCGCCCGTCCGGTGAGATGCATGTCCGTCTCGACGTGAACTCTAGTTCCGCCGTTCTCCTCACTCATCGTCGAGGTGATGGTCGCCGAAGCCGTACCCTGCCCGCGCTGATCCTTGCCGTCGGCCTTTAACACCGCCCGATGCTCATCCTCATCTGTCTCCTCGAACTTGACGGTTCCGTTGTATTCTTGCTTTACGGGTCCGAGCCGGACCGTCATCTTGCCCTTATACTCGTCGCCCTGCTGTTCCGTGAGTGCGGCTCCCGGCAGGCAAGGCGTTACCCGTTCGAGATCTATCATCGTCTCCCACGCCTCGTCTACCGGCGCGTCTACCGTAAACTCATTCTCAAGCTTCATGATTCTCCTCCCTTACAGCTTCTGCTCCAGGCAGTCGGCGAACTGGCCCATGACCTTCGAGGCAACATCCTTATGGACCCCGCGTCCGAACTGGGCCACCCGGCCCGAGAGGTGCATGTCCGTCTCGACGTGAACGTGGGTACTATCGCTCCCCTCTTCGCTAAGGGTCGAGGTGATGGTCGCCGAGGCTCCGCCCTGGCCCCGTTTATCCTTGCCATCCGCCTTGATGACCGCCCGGTAGTTCTCTTCATCCGTGTCTTCGATGCTAACGGTGCCGTTGTAGGTCTGGGTTACAGGACCCATTTTGATCGTCATCGTCCCCTTGTACTCGTCACCCTTCTGTTCCGTGAGCTGGGCGCCGGGCAAGCAGGGCGTGACCTCCTCAAGATCCTGCATCGCCTCCCACACCCGGTCTATGGGCGTATTTACCGTAAACTCGTTTTCCAGCTTCATGCTCTCCTCCTTTGTTCGGGCGTAGCCTCGGCGGCCACACGCTCTTCTAACCGACCGAGATCCTCGACCGTATCTACGTCTACGGGATCTGCCACGTCGTCACACGGAACCCCTGTCACCAAATCTGGGTGCCGCCGGATGAACCCCCGGGCTCCCTCATCTCCAGATAGCTCCTCCTCCAGCAGGGGCCACGTCTTCCGGGCGAAGAGCACCGGATTGCGCGGCGCGCCATCATAAGTGGCGACCGCCACACTCGCCCCAGCATCGAAGGCTTCCATAAGCCTCACGACGGCCTCCGAGCCCACTAGCGGTTGATCCGCCAGCAAGACAACCGCGGCCCGGGCTTCCGGCTCCGTCACCGCCAGACCAGCCAGCACCGAGGTAGACATCCCATCTTCCCAATCCGAGTTCTCTAACACGCGGACCCCATAAGGCTCGCACACGCTCCGTAGCTCCTCCACCTTTTTCCCTACCACTACTATTATCTCATCCACAGGAGACTCGCGCAGCCCGTCGAGGGTAGCCTCGATCAGGGTTTTTCCGAGATACAAAGCGAGCAACTTGTCACCACCAAAACGGCTTCCCGCACCGGCAGCGAGCACTATTGCCGAGACGCCGGTCATACGCGAAAGATCACCCAGTCTTCTCCCGGACACCGGCTTCCGGGGCGTGAATCGGGCCGCTGCGCTCCGCGAGTCGTCCGCCTGAATGCCCGGTGTGCAAAGCCACAATCTCCCCCGCAATCGCCACCGCCGTCTCCTCCGGCGTCCGCGCCCCGATGTCTAACCCAATGGGACTCGCTATGCGCGAAAGCGCCTCGTCCGTAACACCCTCTTCCTTGAGGCGCGCCGTCCGATTGTCGTGCGTCCGACGACTACCCATCGCCCCGATATATCCCGCCTCGGTCTTCAATGCTTCCTTGAGCACCGGTACGTCGAACTTAGGATCGTGAGTCAGGACGCAGATGACGCTGCGCTGATCTATCTCGGCGGTCTTTAGAAACTCGTCCGGCCAGGCAACGACCACCTCGTCGGCGCTCGGAAAACGCTCGCGGGTGGCGAAGACGGGCCGAGCGTCGCACACCGTAACCCGATAGCCCATGAACTTACCGACCTGGGCTACCGCCGCCGCGAAGTCTATGGCCCCGAAGACGTACATCTTGGGTGGCGGCGCGAAGGATTGGATGAAGACCGAGACGTCCTCCATGCGACGCTGGCCGGTCGGCCCGAAGTGTACCGTGTTGGTGCGACCACCCTCGAGCAGCCCGCGGGCGGCCTCTACAATAGCCTTGTCCAGGTCTCTGTTGCCCGCGGTTCCCTCGTGATCCTCGGGACTTACGAGCAGCTTGCTCCCTATCCCGGGACCCTCGATCACCGTAGCTACCGCGACCGGTGCCTGTTCGGCCAGCGCTTCGTGCCAACGCCTAAGAAGCTCACCCATGCTACCAATCCACCCTCTCGACAAAGATGTGGATGATCCCGCCACACGTCAAGCCCACCCCAAACGCCTCGTCGTCCGAGATACCGTAGGTCACGAGCCTCGGCTTCCCGGTCTCGATGGCGTCTATCGCCTCTTCGAAAACCGCGGGCTCCACGCAACCGCCACTGACCGAGCCGACCACCTGCCCGTCCTCGCTGACGGCCATAGAGGTCCCCGGCCCCAGCGGCCCGGATCGCTCGACCTTCACTACCGTGGCGAGCGCGGCCTGTTTATCCTGCTCGCGCCACTCGGTGACTTTGTCTACGACGGGATTCATACCGTACCTCCTTGCCGGGCCGTAACTGCCCCGGCCACAGCCCGGGCCAGCTCTTCCAGGCTCTCGAAGTTGTGCCCGGAAAGAAATACGTCTACGTGAGGCAACGCGGCGGCCATGCCCCGCGCTATCGGCTGATATCCGGGCGCAGCTTTTAGCGGATTTACCCAGATGACTTTGTGGGCGAGACGTTTTATACGCCGCATCTGCTCCGACAGAACCTCTACGTCTCCTCGGTCCCAGCCGTCGGATAGTATGATGACCACCGAACCCCGGGCCATGCCGCGCTGCCCCCAGCGATCCACGAACTCTTTTATTGTATCCCCGAGCCGGGTCCCACCGGACCAATCCTTTACCGCGCCGCCGGCCTCCTGAAAGGCCCGGTCCGGATCGTGGCTCGTCAGTTCTCGGGTCACGCGGGTGAGCTTCGTACCCATAACGAAGGCCTCCACCGAATCACCGGAGGAGACCCCCGCGTGCAGCATGCGCAGCAACACCCGGCTGTAGGAAGACATCGAGCCGGAGATGTCGCATAGAAAAACTACTTTTCGGGGCCGATCTTTTGTCCGGCGGAAGCGGTGTCGGATAGGTTCCCCACCGGTCCGCAAAGCACCCCGCAGCGTACGGCGTGGATCGTGGCGGCCCCTCGTGGCAGGTTCTAAACGGCGGCTCTTCCGTAGCGCACCCGAGAAGCTGAGGTCTGCGAGCAGCCGGTGCAGCTCGTCGAACTCTTCGGCGGTATAGAGTGCGAAATCCTTGGTGCGGAGCACGTCCACCGGGCTGTAGCGCAGCCGGACCGCTTCCTCGCCTTTGGGGTCTTTCTCGACGGATTTCTTAGGCGGCTGGACAGAGTCGTCTACGGAGACGGAGAGCTTGGTCTTCGGTTGTCGGAATGGTTTGGGGCGATTCATGCCTTCCCAGAAAACCTCGAAGGCCTTATCGTAGAGTTCCGTGTCCTCGGGGCGGGAAGTTAGCGTGATCCGCCCGGCCCAATATACGTCTTCCCGGCGTGCAATATCCAGCTCTTCCAACGCCCGGGCGAACCCCACTACCCGGTCCGTCCCAGCGTTGATGCCGGCCCGGCGCAAAGAGCGCCCAAACGCAACCGCCGCGTCGAGCATCGAGGTCGATTGCGGCGCGGTCTCGGTCACTATCCCCCCGCGAGCAGGCTCATTGCCGCCCCGAGAGCCCGTTGTTGGTCCTCCCGGTATTTCACCACCGAGCCCAGAGTAGCTTCGATCAGGTCTTCGTCCAGCTCTTTCGCGCCCAATGCAACGAGCGCCTCAGTCCAGTCCAGCGTCTCGGCGACACCGGGGGGTTTATAGAGGTCAAATTGTCGCAGCCGTTGGACGGCGGTCGCCACCTGCCGGGCCAGCTCTTCGTCCGCGTCGGGAACTCTCAGGCGTACGATCTCGACTTCCCGCTCCAGGCTAGGATGGTCTATGTAGTAGTACAGACAGCGACGCTTGAGGGCGTCGTGGACTTCGCGGGTCCGGTTGGAGGTCAGGATGGCTATCGGGGGTCGGTCGGCTTCTATGGTGCCGAGTTCTGGGACCGTGATCGCGAACTCGGAGAGTATCTCAAGCAGGAACGCCTCGAACTCGTCGTCCGCCCGGTCCACCTCGTCTATGAGCAACACCGGTGGCATCGGTCCTTCATGCTCCAGCGCCTGCAACAACGGGCGGCTCACAAGAAACTGCCGCGTATAAAGCTCGTCCTCGAACCGCTTCCGGTTCTCTTCGG
The DNA here is from genome assembly GCA_049650165.1 of Rubrobacteraceae bacterium. GTDB lineage: Bacteria > Actinomycetota > Rubrobacteria > Rubrobacterales > Rubrobacteraceae > SIRX01. Next base: position 2,665 of record JBARZO010000309.1, on the reverse strand, counting down.
CGCCAAACGCCTCCGCCGCCCGAATGTGGAGTAGCTGCCGAGGGTAGTCCCACTCGTATACGGCCTGGTGTACGTCTATCCCCTCGTAGCACTGCAGACGGATGAGCGGGGTGTCGAGCATTCGTGAGAGAACCTTCGCCACCTCCGTCTTACCGACCCCGGCCTCACCTTCGAGGAATAGCGGACGACCGAGTTTGAGGGCCAGGAAGATCGCCGTGGAGAGCCCCTCCCCGGCCAAATAACCGTCCTTCCGGAGCCGCTGCTGAAACTCCGAGGAATGAGAAACGCCGGAGGGCAAAGCCCCCCGGCGTTCGTTAGCGCTTTCGGTCAACGGTTTAGAGCCTCCTCGACCGCCCGGCGGGTCCACACCCGCGCCAGGTGGCGACGAAACTCCTCGGAAGCCGCGTCGTCCGAAGCTGGGCTCGTGCCCTCGTCGGCAGACTCCGCTGCTTCCGCGACGTCGTCCGCGCTGGCTCCCGAGAGAGCTTCCTCGACCGCCGTGGCCCTTATGGGCGTGGAGCCCATGCTGGTCAGGCCGATGCGGGCCGAATCTATGTTGCCGTTGCTCTTCTCGATGATGGCCGCGACCCCTACCACCGCCCAGTCTTGCGAGCGGCGGCTGAACTTCTTGTAGGACCAGCCGGTGTCGGAGCTGAGCTTCGGGACCCGAACTTCGGTGACGACTTCTTGCTCGTCCAGAGCCGTGTAGAGCCAGTCTAAGAAGAAGTCGGCGGCGGCTATGGTCCGTTCGCCGTCGGGGCCTTTGACTACGACCTCACCTTCGAGCGCGGTGATGACGCTCGGAAGGTCGCCGGAGGGGTCGCCGTGGGAGACGGCCCCGCCGATGGTCCCCCGGTGCTGGACCGAGGGATCGCCGAGCATCCCCGCCGTGTGGGCCAGGATGCCGCAGTGCTCTTTCACGGTGTCGTTGTTATGGATCTGACGGTGGTGCGTTAGTGCGCCTATCGCCAGGTGGTCGTCCTCTTCGCGAACGTAATTCAGGCCGTCGATGCGGCCCACGTCTATCAAGACCGTCGGGGCGGCCAGACGAAGCCTCAACAGCGGGATCAGGGAGTGCCCGCCGGCGAGTATCTTGGCGTCTTCACCGTGTTCGCCGAGTAGCTCTACAGCGTGGTCGACCGATTCGGCGACCTCGTAGTCGAAAGGTACCGGATACACTACTCATCACCTCCCTGTCCGTTGGTGTCCGCGTTAGCTCCGGACTTTGCGTCCTGGATCGCGGTCCACACCCGCATCGGCAACGCGGGCTTGTCTATGTGCGTAACCCCGAGCGGTTCCAGCGCGTCGATAACCGAGTTGATGACCGCCGGCGGCGAGCCGATGGTTCCGGCCTCCCCGATGCCTTTTACACCCATCGGGTTGGATGGCGAGGGCGTCACGGTCCGATCCAGGGTGAAGTTAGGCAACTCAGGAGCACCGGGAATCATGTAGTCCACCATCGAGCCGGTTACGAGCGTGCCATCCTCATCGTAGAGAGCCTCTTCGTAGAGGGCTTCCGCGATGCCCTGGGCGAGGCCGCCGTGGAGCTGGCCGTCGACGATGATCGGGTTGATGACGGGACCGCAGTCGTCGACCGCGAAGTAGTCCCGTAGCCGGACCTTGCCGGTCTCGGTGTCCACCTCGGAAACACAGATGTGAGCCCCGAACGGGAACACGAAGTTGGGCGGGTCGTAGAAGTAGTTCTCATCGAGCCCCGGCTCCATGCCCTCGGGGAGGTTGACGCCTCCGAAAGCCGCCCCCGCGACGTCGTTGATGGTTACGCTCTGGTCCGGCGAACCGGCGACGCTGAACGTACCGCCTTCGAATTCCATATCATCCTCGGAGGCTTCGAGCATGTGCGCGGCGATCTTCTTCGCCTTCTCAGCGACTTTCTCGGCCGCGAGATGCACCGCAACGCCACCGACCGGCAGGCTGCGAGAGCCGTACGTGTCGAGGCCGTGGGGCGAGGTAGCCGTGTCGCCGTGGATCACCTCTACGTCGTCCGGCGTTACTCCGAGCGCGTCGGCGGTGATCTGGGACCACGAAGTCTCGTGCCCCTGGCCGTGGGGCGAGGTCCCGGTTACGACCTCGACCTTGCCGGAGCCGAACATCCGCACGTTGGCCGCCTCCCAGCCGGGGGCGCCGTAGCGGAGCGAGGCCAGCACCTGGGAAGGCGCGAGGCCACAGATCTCCGTGTACGTCGAGAAACCGATGCCGAGCTGGACCGGGTCGCCCTCGTCGCGACGGCGCTGCTGCTCTTCGCGCAGTCCTTCGTAATCGGCCATTTCGATCACCCGGTCGAGCACCATCGGCAGGTTCAGCGAATCGTACTGGATGCCCGCCGGGGTGTCGGTCGGCTCGTCGAACGGCTCGTAGAAGTTCTTGCGCCGCACTTCGGCCGGGTCCATCTCCAGTTTCCGGGCGAGGCTACTGATGATCCGCTCGCTGGCGTAAGCCGCCTCGGGGCGCCCGGCCCCACGATAAGCATCCGTCGGGGTCTTATTGGTAAAGACGCCCGTGCAGCTAAACGAGTAGGAACCGAAGTTGTAGACGCCGGGGTATACGAAAGCCCCGAGGATCGGGATGCCCGGTGTGACGAGCTGCATGTACGCGCCCATATCCGCCAGAAGTTTGACGCGGAGGCCGAGAATTTCGCCCTCGTTCG
>JBARZO010000308.1:0-2290 GCA_049650165.1 Rubrobacteraceae bacterium | reverse complement strand
GCCAAGTACATGGTCGAGAAGGCCGAGGATGAAGGTTTGCTGGAGCCCGGCGACACTATCGTCGAGGCTTCGAGCGGCACGCCCACAACATAGACGGCGTTATCCCCGTGGAAAGTGATGAGGCCATTCGGGAGATGCGGCGGCTGGCCCGGGAGCACGGGCTATTCGTGGGACCTTCCAGCGGGGCGCATCTGGCGGCGGCGCGCAGAGTCCGCGAGGAACACCCCGAATTCGAGGACGTCGTGACCGTCTTCTGCGACGAAGGCGAGAAGTACATGAGCGAGCACTTTTACGACAACGGTTCGGAGGAGTCGTGATGCGACGAAGTAGGTGATCGTAAGCGAGCGACCGGCATCCATAGGGATTGAAGATCAGGCAAACATCGAGAAAAGGAGCAACATGACAGACCTACAGACAAACGGAACCCACCTGGACAACGTAAACCCCAGCCCGGAGATCCTGCAGTACACGCGGATAAAGAAGTCCCCGTACTTCTACGGCTCGCGCCGGCACGGGGTGGCGATGTACAGCGTCTACAACCACCACTACCACCCGCGCCACTACGGCGACCCGATCGCTGAGTACTGGCAGCTCCTCGAAGGGGTAACGATGTGGGACGTGGGCGGCGCCGAGCGGCAGGTGGAGATCACCGGCCCCGACGCTTTCGAGTTCACCAACATGCTCACGCCACGCAACCTGCACAAGTGCAACGTCGGCCAGTGTAAATACGCCTTCATCACCGACGAAAACGGCGGCATCATGAACGATCCGGTGCTGCTGCGCCTGGACGAGAACCACTTCTGGCTCTCCCTCGCCGACAGCGACGTGCTGCTGTGGGCGAAGGCGCTCGCGTACAGCATGAAGCTCGACGTAACCATCAGCGAGCCGGACGTCGGCCCGATGCAGATCCAGGGTCCCAAGTCCAAGGAGGTCATGACGGATCTCTTCGGCGAGAGCATCCTGGACGTGCCCTACTACTACATGGTTCAGAAGGAACTGGACGGCATGGATCTGGTGATCTCCCGTACCGGCTACTCGGGTGAGCTTGGGTATGAGATCTACCTGAAGAACGCCAGCCGCGATGGCCTGAAGCTGTGGGACGCGGTGCTACAGGCCGGCGAGCCACACGGCATAAGCCCCATTGGTCCCTGCCACATTCGGCGCATCGAGGGCGGTATCCTGTCCCAGGGCTGCGACATGACGCTGGAGGACAATCCATACGAGGTCGGCTACGGCTACAAGTGGATGGTCGAGCTGGACCAGGAGCAGGACTTTATCGGTCGGGAGGCTCTGCAGAAGGTCGCCGAAGAAGGCGTCAGCCGCAAGCTGGTCGGCGTGGAGATCGGAGGTTCAGACCTCGGCTCGTTCAACGATAGCTCCATGATCGACTTCTTCCCCGTCTACGCGGGCAACGAGCACATCGGCAAAGTTACCTCCGCCTGCTACTCGCCGCGCCTGGACAAGAACATCGGGTTCGCGATGGTGCCGGTAGAGTACAGCAGCATCGGCGTCGAGCTCGAAGTAGAGCGTCCCGGTGAGCCGGTCTCCGCAACCGTCGCCGACCGACTCTTCTTCCGGCCGGAGCACGCCGAGCAGCAGCTCTCTGCCACCAGCTCCTCCAAAGGCGCGTAAAAACGGATCTTGGCCGCGGGGGAACTTCTCCCGCGGCCAAGATCCGGAGACCTGAGAGGTTCTCTATGACAGAGATGAAGAATAGATCCGACCGGTCAGTATCCCTGGCCGGAGCCCTGGAACGTCCCCGCTACGAGGTCATCCCCCTACCGGGTGTCGCGGAGCGCGTCCTGAAACACATTCCCAAAGAGGTCGAGCTTACAGTCACCGCCTCGCCGACCAAAGGACTCGGTCCTACCGTAGAACTCACGGAGCTGCTGACGGGGGAAGGGTACCGGGTGATACCGCACCTATCGGCGCGTCTGATCTCCGACGATTCCCACCTGAAAGATATTGCTTGCAGGCTACACGAAGTCGGTGTGAAAGACGTATTCGCGATCGCGGGCGACGCACCGAAACCCGCCGGCAAGTTCGCCGGGTCTGTTGAGCTTCTAGCAGCCCTGTCGGACATGGGCACGGAATTCGAGCAGGTCGGCATCGGCGGCTACCCGGAGCGTCATCCCCTGATCAGCGACGAGACCACGGTCCAGGCCATGAACGACAAATTGCCCTACGCCACGTATATCGTCAGCCAGATCTGCTTCCAACCCCTGCTTATAGAAAGCTGGGTCCAGAAGGTGCGCGACCGGGGCGTTCAACTCCCCATCTACGTCGGGAT
>JBARZO010000307.1:0-2418 GCA_049650165.1 Rubrobacteraceae bacterium | reverse complement strand
ACTGCTTCTCCGGCTCCGCCGCGCTCCTCGGCCTCTTCGGCGGTGAAGACAATGCTTCCCGTAGCAGCGCCGGGTGAAGCGGGCAAGCCCTCTGCAAGGACTTCCAGATCGGCTTCAGGGTCTATGTAGGGATGGAGTACCTGGTTCAGGTAGCGGGGGTCTATCCGCATCACAGCCTCTTCGCGGCTGATGATGCCTTCATCGGCCATCTCACGCGCGATCTTGAGCGCCGCAATCGCCGTGCGCTTGCCGCTGCGCGTCTGGAGCATGTAGAGCTTATCCCGCTCTACGGTGAACTCGATGTCCTGCATCTCCCGGTACTCGTTCTCCAATCGCTGCATGGTTTCGAGAAGCTCTCCGAAGGCATTGGGCAAAAACTCTTCCATCTCGGCGATGGGCTTCGGAGTACGGATGCCGGCCACCACGTCCTCGCCCTGGGCGTTCATGAGAAACTCTCCGAAGAGACCCTGCTCCCCGGTTGACGGATCGCGGGTAAACACGACGCCGGTGGAAGAAGTATCCCCCATGTTCCCGAAGACCATCGCCTGTACCGTAACGGCGGTGCCGAGGTCATCCGGTAGACCGTACTCCTTACGGTATCGGTTCGCCCGAGGGTTGTCCCAGGAGTCGAAGACCGCCTGTATTGCGAGCTCTAGCTGCTTACGGGGGTCCTGGGGAAAAGAGTCTCCCGTTTCGTTCTCGACGATCTTCTTGTAGCTTTTTATGAGCTCCTTCAGGTCATCCGAGGATAGCTCCGTATCATCGGCTGCTCCGCGTTCCTCTTTGAGGGATTCGAGAGCTTCCTCGAAACTCCCGTGCTCTACATTCAGTACCACGTCGCCGAACATCTGGATAAAGCGGCGGTAGGAGTCGTAAGCGAAACGTTCGTCGTCGGTACTGCCGGCGAACCCCTCTACTGCGGCGTCGTTGATACCCAGGTTAAGAACGGTATCCATCATGCCCGGCATCGAGACGGCGGCCCCGCTGCGGACCGAGACGAGCAGCGGGTCTTCCGCATCACCCAGCCCTTTGCCGATAGATTCTTCCAGCTTGACGAGGTTTTCTTCTACTTGCTCGGAGATTTCTTGGGATATCTCGCCGTTTCTCATGTAATCTCGGCAGGCCTCGGTGGTTATGGTGAATCCTGGCGGCACCGGGAGATCCAGGCTGCTCATCGCCGCCAGCCCGGCGCCTTTCCCGCCCAATAACTCCTTCGAGACATCAGAAGCCTCGGAAAACTCGTACACAAACTTTTCATTCGCCATGGTCATAGTCCTTTCCCTATCCCCGCGAGCCTGGCATTTATTCAATTCGGCGCATCCCTAAACGCCTCTGTAATTCCCTTCTATCTCGAACCCAGAGCCACTACGGAAACCGACTCTTTCCCCCGGCTCGCCATCGCGAGGTTCAGCCGCCATCCGCTGGGTCTCGGGAGAGGAAGCGTTCTTTTTGGTTCCTGGACGCATCCCCTCCCGTGATGTTCGAGTTGCTACTCCTCTAGGTCTCGGACACCACCTTCTTCGCCTTCGGTATGGACGGCGCGCTCATAGAGAGCTCCTTGACACCCAACTCGATGAGCTTCGGGGCGAGTTCTGGGTCCGCCGCAGCCTCGCCGCACACCCCGACCCAGATGCCCGCCGCTTCTGCGGCCTCACAAGTCAGCCCGATCAGCTTCAGTACCGCCGGATGGTCGGCGTGCTGAAGGTGCCGCAAACGCTCGTTACCCCGGTCAGCGGCAAGGGTATACTGAACCAGGTCGTTCGTCCCGACAGAGAAGAAAGCAACTTCTTTCGCCAGATCCTCGGCACAGATCGCCGCCGCCGGCGTCTCCACCATAACCCCAACATCCACTTGTCCGAACTCTTTGCCTGCTTCCTCTAGCTCACTCCGGCACTCTTCGATCAGCTCCTTGGCCGAACGCACCTCATCGGCATTGACGATCATGGGGAACATGATCTTGACGTTGCCGTGCGCCGCACTCCGCAGTAGCGCTTTTAGCTGGGGCTTGAAGATCTCGGGGACGTCCAGGCACATTCTGATGCCGCGCCAGCCCAGGAACGGGTTCTCTTCCACCGGCTGTTCCACGCCGGGCAGATCCTTATCCCCACCCACGTCAAGCGTCCTGAAGATGACCGGCTTCTCACCGAACGCTTCGGCAACCTTGCTGTAAACCTCGAACTGCTCATCTTCCGTGGGGAGCTCGTCACGCTCCATGAACAGGAACTCGGTCCGGAAGAGGCCTACGCCTTCGGCCCCCCACTCAAGGGCGTCTTCGGCTTCCGCCGCGGAACCGAGGTTGGCGGAGACTTCAATGCGGCGTCCGTCGCTCGTCCGGGCTTCGGCGTCTTTGTACTGTTCGAGTTCGGCCCGCTCTTCCGCCAGCTTCTCCTGCTTGCGCTCTATGTCGGAGAGCGTGCC
>JBARZO010000306.1:0-9081 GCA_049650165.1 Rubrobacteraceae bacterium | reverse complement strand
CTATGGAAGACCTGCGGGTACTCATGGCGCCGATGGCGATGGAGGGCAAAGAGCCCACCGGCTCGATGGGCACCGATACTCCGCTCGCCGTGCTCTCCGAGAGGCCGCAGCGCCTGTTCAATTACTTCAAGCAGCACTTCGCCCAGGTGACCAATCCTCCGATAGATCCTTTGCGCGAAGAGATGGTCATGTCGATCAAGATGAGCCTGGGCCCGGAACAGAACCTCTTCGGAGAGACGCCGGAGCACTGCCAACGGGTTCTCATAAACCATCCAATATTGACCGCCGGAGAACTGGAGAAGATCCGGCAACTCCGAGTCTCGCCGTTCGCCGTATCGAACACCCTCTCGATGCTCTTCTCTACCGCAAGGGGCTCAAAGGGCCTAAAAGAAGCGGTCGAAGCGCTCTGCGAGAACGCCGAAAAAGCCGTGAAGGGTGGCTCGACCGTGCTCGTTCTGAGCGACAAAGGTGTGAACAAACAGCAGGCGCCGATCCCGAGCCTCCTGGCGACCGCCGCCGTTCATCACCACCTCGTCCGGCGGGGTATTCGCACGCGGACTACGCTCGTGGTCGAGACGGCGGAGGCGCGGGAAGTGCACCACTTCGCGCTGCTCGTCGGGTACGGTGCCACGGCGGTCAATCCGTATCTGGCACTCGAAACGTTGGAGGAAATGGCCGGATCCGACATGCTGGAAGGTGTGGAATTTGAAGAGGCCGCGGAGAACTACGTCAAAGCCTTAAACAAGGGACTCTTGAAGGTCATCTCCAAGATGGGAATTTCTACGCTGTTCTCGTACTGTGGAGCCCAGATCTTCGAGGCCGTCGGCCTAGATAGGGAAGCTATAGATCAATACTTCACCGGCACCGCCTCTCGCATCGGGGGCGTCGGGCTTGAGGAACTCGGGCGCGAGGTACTGGAGCGCCACTGGCGGGCCTTTGGCGGGGTCGAGGACGGGCCGGAGGAACTGGAGATCGGCGGCGAGTACCAGCTTCGCGCCCAGGGCCAATACCACCAATGGAACACCGAAAGCATCGTCTCGCTGCAGCGGGCGGTGCGAGGTAACAGCTTCGAGACCTTCAAGGAGTACACGAAGCACTTCGACGATGAGAGCGCCCGGCACGCGACGTTGCGCGGGCTCTTCGACTTCGAAGAGGACCCCATTCCGCTGGAAGAAGTCGAGTCGGCGCGGGAGATCGTCAAGCGATTCTCGACGGGTGCTATGTCGCTCGGCTCGATCTCGAAGGAGTCGCACGAGACTCTGGCTTTGGCGATGAACCGGATTGGGGGTAAGTCGAACACCGGCGAGGGTGGCGAAGATCCGGAACGGTTCCACGACGAGCGTCGTAGTTCGATAAAGCAGGTCGCGAGCGGACGTTTCGGCGTTACGACCGAGTATCTGGTCAACGCGGATATGTTGCAGATCAAGATGGCCCAGGGGTCGAAGCCCGGCGAGGGCGGGCAGTTGCCGGGGTTCAAGATCAGCGAGTACATCGCCAAGATCCGGTACTCAACACCGGGCGTCGAGCTAATATCTCCGCCGCCCCACCACGACATCTACTCCATCGAGGACCTGGCCCAGCTCATCCACGACCTCAAGATGTCCAACCCCCATGCGGCCGTGAGCGTGAAGCTCGTTGCCGAAGCCGGGGTCGGCACCATCGCCGCCGGCGTCTCGAAGGCGAAGGCGGATCACATAACCATCTCGGGCCACGACGGCGGAACCGGCGCATCGCCGCTATCGTCCATAAAGCACGCGGGACTGCCGTGGGAACTCGGCATCGCCGAAGCTCAACAGGTGCTAGTAAGAAACGACCTGCGCGGGCGGGTGATCCTGCAGACCGACGGTCAGTTGAAGACGGGCCGCGACGTTATAGTCGGGGCGCTACTGGGCGCTGAGGATTTCGCCTTTTCGACGGCGCCGTTGGTTGCGACGGGCTGCATCATGATGCGCGTCTGCCACCTGGGGACTTGTCCGGTCGGGATCGCGACGCAAGATGAAGAGTTGCGGAAGAAGTTCACCGGTACGCCGGAGCACGTCATAAACTACTTCTTCTTCGTGGCGGAGGAGATTCGGGAGTACATGGCGAAGATGGGCTTCCGCACTTTCGAGGCGATGGTCGGCCGAGCCGACAAGCTCAAAACCCGCGAGGCGATAGAGCACTGGAAGGCGAAGGGACTTGACCTCTCGGCACTCTTCCATCAGGTCGAGGCGGACGAAGGCGTTTCGATACACCACGCCGAGACGCAGAACCACCACCTCGACGACTCGCTGGACGTACTCTTGATCGACGACTGCAAGCCCGCCCTCGAAAGCGGCGAGAAGGTCCACGTCTCCCGACCGGTCTACAATACTCAGCGGACGGTGGGCGGCATGCTCGCCGGCGAGTTCGCCCGCCGCTACGGGGGCGAAGGTCTGCCGGACGGCACCGTCCAGATAGACTTCGAGGGCGTGGCCGGTCAGTCCTTCGGAGCCTGGCTCACGAGCGGCCTCACGTTTACTCTTGCCGGCACAACCAACGATTACGTCGGCAAGGGGCTGTCGGGTGGCCGGATCTCCGTCTACCCGCACAAAGATGCGGCGTATAACCCGGAGGAGAGCATCGTCGTCGGCAACGTCGCCCTCTACGGGGCGACCGGTGGCGAGGCATTTTTCTGGGGCTGCGCCGGGGAGCGGTTCGCGGTTCGGAATTCCGGGGCGCAAACTGTCGTCGAGGGCGTCGGGGACCACGGCTGCGAGTACATGACCGGCGGTATCGTCGTCGTACTCGGCCCGACGGGACGCAACTTCGCCGCCGGGATGAGCGGCGGCCTGGCGTTTATCTTCGATGAGGAAGAGAACTTCCGCAAACTCTACAACCCGGACATGGTCGGCCTCGAAGCCGTCGAGTCGGATGAGGACGTTTCGCTTTTGCGGGGGCTCGTCGAGCAGCATTTGGAGTGGACCGGGAGTGAGAAGGCGAAGCGTATTCTGGAGAATTGGGATGAGACTCTGGACAAATTTATAAAGGTTATGCCGAACGACCTCAAGAAGATCCTGCAGGAAAAACGGTCTGAGCAATTGGAGGTGGCCGGCTAGTGGGTGACCCGAAGGGATTTCTGAAGATCGGGCGCAAGCCCACGCCCAAGCGTCCTATCGACGAACGACTACACGACTACCGCTACGTCTACGAGCCGATGCCGGAAGACGAACTGAAGGACCAGGCCGCCCGCTGCATGGACTGTGGCGTCCCGTTCTGCAACGTCGGGTGTCCGCTGGGAAATCTCATCCCGGATTGGAACGACTTGGTCCACAAAGACCACTGGAAACAGGCCATAGACCGGCTCCACACAACGAACAACTTCCCGGAATTCACCGGTATGCTCTGCCCGGCCCCGTGCGAAGACGCGTGCGTGCTGGCGATAAACGACGACTCCGTGACGATCAAAGAGATAGAGCTCTCCATAATCAACCGGGCTTTCGATGAGGGATGGGTGGTTCCCAAGCCACCGCCGCCGGAGATAAAGACCGGCAAGAAAGTCGCGGTCGTGGGAAGTGGTCCGGCGGGCCTCGCGGCGGCGCAGCAGCTAAATTGGGCCGGTCATACCGTGACGGTCTTCGAGAAGAGCGACCGGATCGGTGGTCTCCTGATGTACGGCATCCCGGACTTCAAGATCGAGAAGTGGGTCGTGGATCGTCGAGTGGAGATCATGGCTCAAGAAGGCATCGAGTTCCACCCAAACACCCACATCGGCTACGATATCTCAGCCGAAGAGCTACAGAGAAATCACGACGCCGTGATCCTCGCCGTCGGTGCATTGGAAGGCCGGGACATGGACGTACCGGGCCGCGAGTTGGACGGCATTCACGTGGCGATGGACTACCTGGGCCAGCAGAACCGGCGGGTCGCGGGGCTTCCGGTGGAGGAAGAGGAAATAACCGCCGAAGGCAAGAACGTCATTATCCTCGGCGGCGGCGACACGAGCGCCGACTGCTTGGGTAACGCCAACCGCGAGGGCTGCGAATCGGTGCAGGTCCTCACTCACGGCCCCCGGCCGCCGGGCGAGCCGGACCCGGCGGAGTGGCCCGACGTTCCGTTCGTCCTCAGCGTCTACGCCGCCCATGAAGAAGGCGGCGAGCGGAAGTGGAACGTTGGCGTCGTCGGCTTCTCCGGTGAGAACGGCCACGTCGAGAAGATACGCCTCGTCGAGACCGAGCGAACCGACGAGGGTAAAACCATCTACAAAGAAGACACCGAGTTCGAATTGGATGCGGACTTAGTCCTGCTCGCCATCGGCTTCACCGGCCCGGTCCGCGACCGGCTGCTCGACGACCTGAACCTTGAGTTCGGAAACCGCGGTGCCATCGCCGCCCCCGAAGGTTTCGCCACCAGCGTCCCAAACGTCTTCGTCGCCGGAGATGCAAAGCTCGGCGCCGACCTGATAGTTACTGCAATCGCCGAGGGTCGCAAGGCCGCTCGGCATGTGGACCAGCACCTCATGGGTAGGAGTTTGTTGCCGGGGTAGCTGTCAGCACTTCAGCTAAAAGTCTTTTGATGTCTGTACAATGTTCGGCATGGGAGTAAGAGTCGGAGCGAGCGGTGAGCAGCATCCTGGTCCTGCGATAGGTTGGGCTCTGGCCTTTGTCATCTGTGGCATCGGGGACGCGTTGCTGGGCCGGTGGGTGTTGACGCCAATCTTTGTGGCGGCGTTCTACGGCGGCATGATCGTCATAGATTTGGTGACCTACCCAGTCCTTTCTTTCTGGCGAAACTGGCTCCGGCGGCGCGGACTCTGGGCCTGGTATCTGGTCGAGGTGGTTGGACTCTGGGGCGGCACGACCCTGCTCATCTTTGTTCTCGCCCCGTGGTGGCTCTCGTGGCGTTGGGACGGGGGGCTGTTGCTCCAGGTCGTCGGAGGAATCCTGCTCGTAGGCTCTGTAGCTGTGGGAACCTGGGCTTGCTTCAAGATGGGCTGGGCGCGGCTGCTTTTTGCCGGGGCGTTGTTCCCGCCGGGAGAGGTAGCTGAGGAGAACCACGTGCCGCAGCGGCTGGTCGTCGAAGGTCCGTATCGCTACGTTCGGAATCCACTCTACGACACGGACTTCTTGCTGATCCTGGGTACGGCCCTGTTGACCCGGAGTTGGGGGCTCATCCTGCTCGCCGCCCTGTACCTGGCGCAACTCGCACTCCAACTCCCACTCGAAGAGAAGGAATTGCGACAGAGGTTCGGAAGCCGCTACCGACGCTATTGTCGGCTTGTTCCTCGCTTCGTGCCGCGTCGTCGCCCTTTGACGCAGAAGGAACTCGACGCCCGGGACCTGGCGTGAACACGTGGGAGCCGGATGCTTCGGGGCGCTTCCTCGAACTCTACGAAACCCTGCGCGGGGTCGTGCGGCTGACGCTGATGGAACGTCAACTACTCGAACACCTCGGAGAGCCTCCGCTGCAGATCTGCGACGCTGGCGGCGGCGCGGGCCACAACTCCATCCCGCTCGCGCGACAAGGGTACGAAGTCACGATTTTGGAGCCTTCCGAAGAGATGCTACATAAAGCTCGTCAAGCGCTCGACGCGGAAGATGAAGCTGTGCGAGGTCGGGTGGAACTCGTCAACGGTGTTGGCGAAGAGGCGACCCGTATCTTCGGTAAAGAGGCTTTCGACATGGTGCTGTGTCACGGCGTCCTGATCTACCTGGAGAACCCCGACCCGCTCATCGAAGCCCTGTCAGACATCGCCCGGCCCGGAGCCATCATCTCCATCCTCACCAAAAACGCCGACGCCCTCGCAATGCGCCCCGCCCTGGAAGGTCGCTACGAAGACGCTCTGGCTTCCTTCGATTCTGACCGGGAGATAAACCGCCTCGGCATGAACACCAGCACGGACACCATCCCGGAGCTCTCCACGAAGCTCGGAAAGTACGGAGTAGCGCTCGAACAATGGTACGGGGTTCGGGTCTTTACCGACCACCTGGACGACCGACCTCCTGGCCCGGATCTACCGGATGTTCTGGAGGCCGAGTGGGAGGCTGGGAGGCGTGACCCCTACCGGGGTGTTGCGCGTCTGGTTCATCTGATCGGGCACAAACGCCGGAGGTTTTGTTAGGCAGATTTCGAGGATGATATCCGGCGGTCCTGACGTAGACTAACGGCACATCTGGTGGTGAGGGCTACAGCAAGGGAGAGCGCAGATGTCGGTCAGGCAGGTTCCCAAAGGTTTCCACACGATTACGCCGTACATGACGATCCGGGACGCGGCGGGCGCTATCGAGTTCTACAAAGAGGCGTTTGGGGCGAAGGAGACGTTTCGCTGGTCGGGCCCGGACGGAGGGATCCGTCACGCAGAGATCATGATAGGCGACTCGTCTATCATGCTAACCGACGAGGCGCCGGAGTTCGGTATGAGCGGCCCGCTGACGCTCGGTGGTTCGCCGGTGCATATATTCCTCTACGTCGAAGACGGAGATGCTCTGTTCGACCAGGCTATTGCCGCCGGCGCGACGGAGCTCATGCCGATGGAAGATCAGCGGGACGGCGACCGTCGGGGAGGAGTGACAGACCCTTTCGGCCACGTCTGGTACATAGGTACCCAGATCGAGGACATTTCCCGCGAGGAAATCCAGGAACGTTACGACAATCTCACTATTGATCGGTAAGTAAGCTGGGCCGACGAGCCAACACTATCAAGTGGTCACTTTCTGCGGTGAACGGCTCGCCCTCGAACCCACCATAGACGGCCTCTACTTCGAATCCCGCCATCCGGAGCATAAGGATCAACTCGTCACGGTTCGTGACGCGAATCCCCAGGTCATGCGCCCTACGATTCCGCAATACGTCGTCGTCAGCATGAAGCTCGTAGAACAGCCGCATCTTCATAATCTGCGACGCGGCATCGTACCGGGAGAGGCTGAAACGCTCCAGTCTTCCCTTTGGCAACGTGCGGGTGAAGTCGTGCTGACGTTCCGTACCATCGGGGTCTTCGGCTAGTTCTTCCGGTGAGAAAGCCGAGACCTCTATCCCGAGCAGGCCTCCCGGCTCCAGATGCTCTCTCGCGTTATCCAGGTAAGCTAGCGCGTCGTCAACGCTCGTCAGGCATAGAAAAGAGTTGAAGCCGCAGACGGCGAGCCTGCAACGCTTATCGAGCTTCGCGTTCCGCATGTCACCGCAGACCCATTCAACTGATTCGCCCTCGCTCCGGCCTATCTCGACCATGTTTTCGGAAACTTCCACTGCGGTTACCTCGAAGTCTGCTTTCGCGAGCGGCCCGGCTATGCGGCCCGTACCGGCGCCCCATTCGACTACGGGTCCGCCCTCGCGCTGGGCCAGGGCGAGCCAGAAAGGCACGTCGTAGTCGTGGACGTACTCCAGATCGTAGAGATCGGCTAGAGGATCGTATTCTGGCAAAGACTTCTTCCTGAAACTGGGAGCGGGTTCGGACGTATATAATCACAAAGGTATCCTTATGGCGCGGAGGTTTTTGGATGGGCACTCTTTTCTTGATTCTGCTGATTGTGGTGGGCGTGATCCTCGTGATCTACGCTATCTCCACCTACAACGGGCTCGTGAAGCGGCGCAACGGGGTGGAAGAAGCCTACCGGCAGATAGATGTGCAGCTCAAGCGCCGTTACGACCTGATCCCCAATCTCCTCGAAGGCGTGAAGAAGTTCTTCCGGCAGGAGAAAGAGGTCATGGAAGAAGTAACCCGCGCCCGCTCCCAGGCGATGCAACCTCAGAGCGCGGGAAATCAGGCGCAGTCCGAGGCACGTCTCTCCGGCGCTATCGGCAATCTGTTCGCGGTGGCGGAGAACTACCCGGATCTCAAATCCGACCGGGTAATGGTGGACTTCCAGGAGGAGCTATCATCTACGGAGAATAAGATATCCTTCGCCCGTCAGCACTACAACGACTCCGTGCAAAGTTACAACACGAAGATACAGAGTTTTCCTGCGGTGATCTTCGCCCGTCCGATGGGCTTTACCGAGCGCGAATACTTCGAGGCTGCCGGTCCCGAGCGGGAATCGGTCACCGTAACCTACGACTGAGATGGACGCGAACGCCTTCGAGGGAACTTTCCGGGACAGGATCTCCGCCAACAAGCGGAACAGCCTGCTCCTCATCGCGGCTTTCATCGCGTTCGTAGCGATCTTCGGGTACGTGATCGGCTTCGCCTGGATCGGGGACCCAACCGGAGCCCTCTTCGGCCTCGTCCTGGCTTTCGTCATCGGCACCATCTCTGGCCTCGTCACCTACTACGGCGGCGCCCGGATGGTACTCGGTGCATCCCGCGCCCGCGAAGTCACCCATGAAGAAGCCCCCGTGCTCTACAACGTCGTCGAGGAGATGACCCTGGCCAGCGGCCTCCCAATGCCAAAGGTCTACATCATCGACGACTCGGCCCCCAACGCCTTCGCCACGGGCCGCGACCCGGAACACGCCACCGTCGCCGCGACCTCCGGCCTCCTGGAGAAGCTCGATCGGGACGAACTGCAAGGTGTCATGGCCCACGAGATGGCCCACGTTGGCAACCTCGACATTCGCTACGCGATGCTCGTCGGCGTCCTTGTCGGTACCACGGTCCTCATCGCTGACTTTTTTCTCCGCAGCCTGTGGTTCGGGGGCGGCCGGCGTATGGGTGGAAACCGTAACGGGGGAGGGCAGATACAACTCATCATGATGGTCGTGGGCATCCTGTTCGCCATCCTGGCCCCGATCTTTGCCCGGCTTCTCCAGCTCTCTATCAGCCGCCAGCGCGAATACCTGGCCGACGCCACCGCGGTCAAGCTAACCCGCAACCCCAAAGGCCTGGCTGACGCCCTGGAGAAAATTTCCGGCGACAAAGAAGTCCTCGAAGTCGCAAACCGGGCCACCGCCCACCTCTACATCGCCAACCCCATAAAGAAATTCGAGAAGCGAGCCAAGGGACTCTTCTCCACCCACCCACCGATGGAAGAACGAGTCCAGATCCTCCGGTCCCTGGAGTCCGGCGGCGCAACCACCGAGAGCGTCGGCGCATAAACTCGACGCCCGGCTCCGTAGGGTTTAGAATACTCCTTCGCACGATGCCGGATGGTGTAACGGCAGCACGAGTGACTCTGAATCACTTAGTCC
>JBARZO010000305.1:0-2965 GCA_049650165.1 Rubrobacteraceae bacterium | reverse complement strand
GCCTCGGTCCCATGCAGAACAAACAGCAAACGTTCGTGCTGCTGGATGAGTGGGCACCGGATTCCAGGGAATTGTCCCGGGAGGAATCGCTTGCCGAACTTACCAAGCGATACTTTGTAAGCCACGGTCCGGCGACCGTCCACGACTTCGCCCGGTGGGCGGGATTGACGGTCACCGAAGCGAGATCCGGGGTCGAAGCGGCAGGACTTGTTTCGGAGGAGCTCGTCGGCACAGAATACTGGACGACAAAAGATGCTCCAGGCCATGCGACTTACGGTGGATCCAGCGTCCACCTGCTACCGGGCTTCGACGAATACCTGATCGGCTACAAAGACCGTAGCGCCGTGCTCGCCGAGGAACACGCGTCCAAAATCGTCCCCGGCAAGAACGGTGTCTTCATGCCGACGATCGTCGTCGGTGGGCAGGTCATCGGAACCTGGAAACGAAAACTCAAGAAAAACTCTATGGACATAACACTGAGCCCCTTCACGCAACTCGGCGACTCAGAGGAGAGGATTATCGAGGCGGCCAGTTCTTATAGTCAATTTGCCGGATTGCCGTTGTCGTCGGTAGAAACGACGCAATGATCGCGGTACTTTAAGAAGCAGCTAAACTTTATCCTGGAAAGCTGGTTGAAGGAGTACGTTATGCGGATAGATTTTCTGTACTTCGAGGATTGCCCGTCCCACGAGCAGGCGCTCGAACGGTTACACAAGGTACTCAAAGAGGAAGACGTGGAAGCCGATATCTCGGTGACCGAGGTAACCACCGAAGAACAAGCACTAGACGTCGAGTTCCTCGGTTCCCCAACCATCCGCATCGAAGATCGAGACATAGACCCCGTTTTGGAGCGACCGAACTACGCCCTCTCCTGCCGCACCTACCACCTGGAGGACGGACGCATCTCCCCACTACCCTCGGAGGCTATGATCCGGCGGGCCGTAGGCTCCCCCACGCCGTCCGACTAACGTCCTCGCAGCGCCCGGCCTGCTAACATCTAGGATACGTAGACCACTACGCGA
This sequence comes from Rubrobacteraceae bacterium, assembly GCA_049650165.1. Lineage (GTDB taxonomy): Bacteria > Actinomycetota > Rubrobacteria > Rubrobacterales > Rubrobacteraceae > SIRX01. The sequence goes on along the minus strand of JBARZO010000305.1, from coordinate 1,943 downwards.
AAGGGGGAAGTATGGCGAAACTCAACACAGGGGATGAAGCCATATCTTTCAGGCTACCCGGCGTGGACGGAGAAACCCACAGCCTCACCGACTACGCAGGAAAAGCAGCCGTCGCCGTCGTCTTCACCTGCAACCATTGTCCCTACGCCCGGGCGTGGGAGGATCGCATAGTCTCAATACAAAGCGACTATGGCTCCGGTGGCTTGCAAGTGTTGGCGATCAACGCTAACGACGCGGACAAGTACACCGACGACGGCTTCCCGCAGATGCAGCAACGCGCCGAAGACAAAGGCTTCAACTTCCCCTACTTGCACGACGAGTCGCAAGAGATAGCCGCCGCCTACGGAGCGGAGCGCACCCCGGAGGTCTTTCTCTTCGACGGCGACCGTAAGCTCGCCTACCACGGCGCGGTAGACGACAACTACGACGACCCGGAAGACGTGCACAACCACTACCTGCGCGAAGCAGTAGAGGCGATTCTTTCTGAAGAAGAGCCACTCACTTCTCATACAAGCCCGGTAGGCTGCACGATCAAGTGGAAGTAGGTCCACCAGACCGACATTGGTGGAAAGCCGTAGTGAAAGTGTCTCGTACCCGGCATGGAAGTAAGTCGCCCTCTAGCATTCGCTTGATGCACGGCTGCGCGCATCATACGATGTACAATACAGTGCATAAATAGAAGGCTGTATTCAAAGAGGAGGCGATCCTGGTGCGAACGACCATCAATCTCGATGATCAACTACTCGAAGAAGCTCAGCGGGTTACCAACTTGAAAGGACGAACCGCCCTGGTCCACGAAGGTTTGCGGGCCCTGATCGAGCGCGAGAGCGCCCGGCGGCTGGCCCGGCTTGGAGGGAGTGAACCCGGTTTGCAGCCGGTCCCTCGCCGGCGTTCGGAGTCGGCTTGAGCCCGTGATCCTGGTCGATACCTCAGTCTGGATCGACCATCTGCGCTCTGGGGAGCCTCTGCTGGCCGAACTCCTGGAGGGCGTAGAGGTAATAATGCACCCTTACGTGTTGGGAGAGCTGGCCTGCGGCAACCTCAAGAACCGCCGCGAGACACTTAGCTTGCTGGGCAACCTGCCTATGTCTCCAACAGCTACGGAGCACGAAGTTCTGGAATTTATCGAGTATCGCACTCTCATGGGCCGGGGCATCGGCTATATTGATGTACACTTGCTGGCCTCGACGATATTGAACGGTGCAGCGCGGCTATGGACTCGTGATAAGCGTTTGGCCCAGGTAGCGGCAGAACTGGAGTTGGCCTTCGACGAGTAGCAATCCTGAGAAGGTATCAGAATCACCCCGAGCGGAAGCAGATTAGATACGACCCGGAACTCTATCTCTCACGCACGTAGGTGCCGGGGGCGTCTTCTATGGGCGGATAGTCGTTGCCGCCCATCTTTGGGGGTTTTACTTTTTTGCCAGAACGTTCGTCTAGCCATGCTACCCAGTCGGTCCACCAGCTACCTTCGCGTTCGGTGGCGTTCTCCTGCCACTCTTCGGCGGTGGCGTAGTCTCCGGCGTCGCCTTCGTCGTTGACCCAGTGGCGGCCTTTCTCCTTCGACGGCGGGTTGATCATGCCGGCTATGTGGCCGCTGGAGGCGAGCACGAAGCGCACTTTGCCGCTGGCTATCTGGCCCAAGCGCCAGGCTGAATACCAGGGGACGATGTGGTCTTTTTCGGCCCCGACGGCGTAGAGGTCGCCTTCGATCTTGCTGAGGTCTATCGGCACGTCCTTTAGGACGATCTTGCCGGGTTCGATGAGGTTGTTCTCCAGGTAGGTGTTGCGGAGGTAGAAGGTGTGGGCGGCGCGGGTCATACGGGTTCCGTCGGAGTTCCAGTAGAGCAGGTCGAAGGTAGGTGGCTTCTGGCCGAGGAGGTAGTTGTTGACGACGTTTGCCCAGATCAGGTCGTTCGACCGGAGCAGGTTGAACATGTTGT
>JBARZO010000304.1:0-5461 GCA_049650165.1 Rubrobacteraceae bacterium | reverse complement strand
GTCATACCCAACGTAGCCCCCGACTTGCCCTGGGCAACCCGGCGTTTCGTACCGGTGGCTTTCCCGCTACTCGCTTTGCTCACCGGATACGCGGCAGTTGAGGCCGGAAAGTTCCTGGGAAGTATTTGGGATCGGCGGGTCGGGGTCGTACTGGCAGGCTTGCTGGCGGCCTTGGCGTTCGGTTGGACGGCGTACACTGCTCTACCCGTGGCCGGGGCCCGCGAGCTGGAGGGTGCAATCTCCGCGTTTGACCGGGTAGACGCCGCAGTGCCGGAGGCCGAGGTCGTTTACGTCGAAAAACCCGACGGCCACGATGGGTCCGTATCCACGCTGGAGTACGTCTACGAACACCCGACGCTCCCGTACTCGGAGGACCGTTTCCGCCGCGAGGTGGATGAGCTGGATCAAGCCGGATTGTTGGAAGATGCCGCGTACATAACCACCGACGGCGGCCCCGCACCCCTGATCTCCGGCGTAGAGTTCCGTGAGGTCGGACAGGAAGACGTCAGCCTGCCCCGCCTAGACGGCAAGGAAGGACACGAGCGAGGCGTACCGGAGGGAACGCAAAACCTGAAAATGACGTTTCGAATATACGAAGTGGAGGACGTACAGCGTTGAAACCAGCATCCAAGTTCGAGATAGTCGCCGCCCGTATGTGGAACGTCCTGAATGAGGGCAAGTCTTTCCATCCGGTCTTCGTGCTCGGAACTTTCCTGTTGTTGCACGTCTTCCAACTCGCAAGCCCGGAGTTCTGGAGCCGGGTGCTGCCGGCCATGGCCCTGACCGCGCCGCTGGTCCTGCTCTTTGTCCGCTACGACTTCCCGCTCAAGCTTCGTTGGGCGCTATGGGCCTTCCTTGCCGCATTCCTTTTATTCTTCCGCTTTGTGGACCTCGGAGCGCTGGCGCTTACTTTCGGGCTCTACGTCTTCTTCACGGTCTTTTTCTGGGGTACGTTATACTATCATCTGCGGACCGGTGCTCCCAAAACCAACTTCGTCCGTTTCTGGCGACTCGTGCTCGAGAACCCCGACTCGACCAGTGGTAACTTCCTGGAGCAGATGCCGAAAGCATTGCTGGTGCTCTTCACACTGGAATACCTGCTGGCTGAGCCTCTGACTACCGGACGGGCCGGTCTCGTACTCGGCTTCACGGTGGTTCTAGCGATTGCGAGCTACTTGATCCACCGCCGCTTCTTTAACTGGAAACCCATCTATCCATCGGAGCCCACACAAGTAGTGAATCGGGGCGAGCCGTTGGCGAAACGGGTGATCGTGGTGGTCATAGATGGTTGCCGACTCGACCGTTTCCACGAGGCCGAGAAACCGTACCTGGAGAAAATGATGTCCGGGGGCACCGTCTACGAATCCGTCGAGACTACTTACCCGGCCCGAACTGTAGTCTGCTTCTCCTCGATGTTCACCGGGGCCGCGCCGGAGAAGCACGGTATAACCTCCAACCTGGTCTTGAAGCTAGGACTGAAGGTCGAGAGTATCTTCGACGTACTACGAAGATCCGGCAAAAGGGGCCGCCTCGTTGGTATAGCCCATCTCATAGACGCCTTCGGGGACGACGTTGCGAGCGTCACCAGCGTGGCACACAACGACAAGATCGACCAGAGCCTCATCGCCGCCGCGAAGCGCGAACTCAAAGAGCATGACCCGGAATTGCTGGTGCTCCAGCTACTTGCCGTGGACCAGAACGGCCACGTGCGCGGGACCTACTATCCAGAGTACGCGGAGCGGATCGAGATAACCGACGGGCTTATCGAGGAGTTCATGTACTGGTGCGGCGAGCATGGCTACCTCGACGACGAAACAGCGGTTATTCTCATGGCCGACCATGGCCAGGGCCGGGGCATCGGTGCCCACGGACACCTCTCCGAAGGCGAACGCTACGTCCCATTCGCAATGTGGGGTAGTGGCATAACAACGGGACACACCGTGGAGAAACCGGCTTCTATCCTGGACCTCGCGCCGACCATCAGCTATCTGCTCGGGGTACAGCCGCCGCAGGGATCGACCGGCCGGGTGCTCGGAGATGCCCTGGAGGATTCATGAAACTGCTCGCGATCGTCGTCCCAGCCAAAGACGAAGAAGAAACTATCGGGGAACTTCTGGACCGTATCTCTACTGTTCGGGTGCCTGGCTACGACCTGCAAAGCTTCGTGGTGGACGATGGTTCTTCAGACCGAACCGCCGAAATAGCTGAGGCGAAAGGCGCAACCGTAGTTCGTCATCCGCGAAATCTAGGTCTCGGGGCGGCGGTACGTACCGGTTTGCGGTCGGCGGTCGTCGCGGGGGCCGAGGTGATCGCCTATCTCGACGCGGATCTGGAATACTTCCCGGAGGACATACCGCGCCTCGTAGAGCCTATCTTGGCGGGCCGGGTGGACTACGTGCTGGGGAGTCGGTTCCAGGGCGGCGTGCGGGGGATGCAGCTGCATCGTCGGATAGGCAACTACGCTGTCACGGCGCTGCTCGTGTTGCTAACGAGACGTTTTATGACCGACGGGCAGACGGGTATGCGAGCCTTTAGCCGGGAGGCGGCGGACCAAGCGGAGATCATCCACGACTATAACTATGCCCAGGTCCTTACGCTAGACCTGCTCCGCAAAGGTTTCCGCCTGGAGGAAGTGCCGATTCGTTACCGCGTCCGCCAACACGGTGAATCTTTCATCCGCTGGAGCTATCCGGCAAAGGTCCTGCCGGCGATCTGGAAGGAACTGCGTAGCTAGAAGCTCCTATGATAGTTTCAGCGTTAGGGGCCCTCAACACCGAGTAGACGCATAATGTTCTGACGGGCTTGGGTACGATCCACGCCCAGGTTGGAGAGAATCTGTGCGGCGGGACCCTCCGGCTCTTCCAGCAGGGCCAAAAGCAAGTGCTCTGTGCCCAGCAACAGGTGCTCGATGCCTGAGTCGTCGTCTATGTCGTAGCCAAGCTGTCGTGCTTCCTGCCACGCCTGGTCCACGACGCTTTTCAAGCGCGGCGTGAATGCGAACTCTAGTTCTTCTCCCGCCCGCCTGTCCGGCACCCACATGCTTTCTATCTGTTCGCGTACCTTGCGCACGGTGACGTCAAACTCCCCGAGGCACCAGGCGACGATGTTCTTCCTCTTCTTCCGTTCCTGGAGGAGACCCAAGAGCAAGTGATCAGTGTCCACTTTAGTGCTGCTGTAGACTTGGGCTGCCTCCCGAGCCAAGTCCACTGCCCGGTAGATTCCTGCTACTATCCCGGGGGTCTCCGATATATGTTGTGCTTCACTCATCGTAGCTCCTAGCCCATCTGCATTTGCTACTGTTCTTACTATGTTACGCGTATTTCGCTGTATGTGTCGGTGCAGCGTTGTCGCGAGAGCTACAAGCAGGGCTCCTCACCACTTGACAAAGTCGATTTGGATGGTGTATAACATCCACATGGATGGTAAGTAGATGGCAAAGCTAACTGAGACGGAGAAGATCACGATAAACCTGGGTCCTGTAGACCTGGGCCAGATCGACCTGCTGGTGCAGGAGGGTTTTTACTCAAACCGGACGGATTTTATCCGCACGGCGATCCGGAACCAGTTGACGACCCACTCCGAGGTGGTCCGGGAGACGGTAGCCCGCAAGACGATGGTGCTCGGGTTGCAGAACTTCACCCGGCAAGAGTTAGAAGCTGTGCGGGACGCCGGGGAGAAACTACAGATCAACGTCCTCGGGCTCGCAACCATCGACGACGACGTCTCTCCGGAGTTGGCGACGGAGGCCATCGAATCCATCGTAGTGCTCGGAGCCTTTCGGGCTAGTCCGTCGGTGAAGAAAGCGTTGGCGGACCGAATCAGTTGATAAAGGCCGGCAGCTAGTCGGCCAGACAAACGACGAACACAGAAAGGGTGTGTAGTATGCCTAGCACCGTTATAGGCAACGCAAAAGAGCCTGAAAGCATGGGCATGCAGGACGGAATTGGCGAGGCTACCCGGCTCACAAACGCCGGGCGTCTGATGGAGGCAACGGACCTCATACAGCGCACACTCGGAAATTCGGGTCGTGTTGGCGGTGTCTCGCCGGGCACGCAACAGGACGCGTCTGAGAAGCGTGGAAACTTTGATCGAATCTTCGAAAGCTTCTCAGCCCGCAAAGAGACGGGTTCCGATTTTGGAAGCGAATCATCAGCTTCGCCTTTGGGCGGCAAGCTATTCGATCTTCCGCAGAACTTGTTAGATCTCCCAACTGGCTTGCCCGGCAGTTCGCAACTACGCGTGCCGGAGCCACCGACAGTAGATATTTCTGAAGGCGGTCGATTCGTCTCCGGGTCGTTTACGAACGCCGCCGGGACGCGCGGGTACAAGTTGTATATTCCGAGTGGGATCGAGGGGGAATCCTTACCGCTGGTGGTGATGCTGCACGGATGTACCCAGAACCCCGATGATTTCGCCGCCGGCACCCGCATGAACACCCTGGCCGAAGAGGGCAAGTTTTTTGTCCTCTACCCCGAGCAGTCCAACGGCGCTAATATGCAGAAGTGCTGGAACTGGTTCCAGGCGGGGGACCAACTACGGGACCGGGGAGAACCGTCCATTATAGCGGGGATCACACACCAGATCGCCGCCACCCAGCCGATAGACACGAGCCGCATCTACGTTACCGGGCTGTCGGCTGGCGCTGCCATGGCAGTGGTTATGGGGGAGACTTACCCGGACCTCTACGCTGCCGTCGGCGTTCACTCGGGTCTACCATACGGCGCAGCCAGGGACATGCCGTCCGCTTTCCAGGCGATGCAAGGTGGTGGCCCGTCGCGGGGCGTTTCACGGGTGCCCACGATCGTCTTCCACGGCGACCGCGACAGTACCGTAAACCAGCGCAACGGTCAGCAGGTACTCCGTCGGTGGGTAGCTCCGGGCTCCGGTGGGGAGGACGCGAACGTCAAACCTCTGGTGACGGTGAAGAAAGGACAGGTTTCGAACGGCCACTCCTACACCCGCTCCACTTACCACGATGCCGGTGGGCAGCCGGTCGCTGAAGGATGGTCTATCCACGGGGCGGGGCATGCCTGGGCGGGGGGAGACCCGCGGGGTTCGTATACCGACTCCCGTGGCCCGGATGCCTCAGCGGAGATGATGCGTTTCTTTCTGGAACATCCTCGGCGCTAGGGCTTGTCCGGTGGATGTGTTTGTCGTCTGTTAGGGTTGAGAAATGGAGTCATTCCAGCCGCAGATTCGACCATTCGAGGATCTAGACACTAAGGCGGTAGTTAGCCTTTCGCTGCGGGCGTGGGCACCGGCCTTTGCGTCTCTTGAGCAGGTGTTAGGCTCCGATATTTTCAGGCGACAGCATCCAGACTGGCGAGAGGATCAGCGGCGGGCGGTTGAGGCCGCCTTGGCAGCGGAGAAGACGCCTGTGTGGGTCGCTGAGGTAGGTGCGGGTCCCGTCGGTTTCGTGGCGATTGAGCTTCACAGCCACGAGGAAAACATGGGTGAGATC
>JBARZO010000303.1:0-10661 GCA_049650165.1 Rubrobacteraceae bacterium | reverse complement strand
GGTCGGTGGTGAACCCCGCCCGCTCGGCGGCTCCATCCTGCTCCGAATCATTCCCACCGAGGGCGACGGGCTGGGTGAGTTTGCCGCCCGCTTCGTCGAAGAACGCCTCCAAGAGACGGTTCGCATCCTCTTTTACGCCGCTGTCTACTTTACTATTAGCCAACCTCGTACCTCGTTTCCGGCTTTTGTGTACGCCGAATTATGTTACCCGGCCCGGCAGCTTGCAAACAATCGATCGGGATGCCGGGCGCGAGGAGCACCACGAACGCCCTCCCGGCACCGACACTCGACCTCTTGACAATGGCCGAATCGGCACCGCAATTCGATTTAATCCTACTTATGGTGTCCGGGAATCATACTTTCGGAGGATGCCTACTCTCTTGCGCCGTCAGAAAATACCGTTGGTAGCAAAAACGTTACCCCGGTATGGCCGGGACAATAGAGGAAAGTGAAGGAGGCAGTACGATGAAGCGGACCTTGATGGCGGCGATGGTGGCGGCGCTTCTAGCCGTGTTTTCAGCCGGAACGGCCCTGGCGGAGAGTGACCCGAGAATATACGGCACAAACAACGGTGACGCCCTGTACGGAACCTCGGGGCCGGACAAAATCTACGGCCTGGGCGGGGCTGATCTGATCTACGGCTACGCGGGCCGAGACGTCCTCTACGGCGGCAACGAGAAAGGCTGGGGCGATAAGATTCTCGGCGGTAGCGGTCCCGATAAAGTACGCGGACAAAGAGGCGACGACGCCCTCTACGGTCAGGGCGGCAACGATAACGTAAATGGCGGCGCCGGCGGAGACCTGCTAGTAGGTGGCCGCGGACGTGACGTCCTCAACGGTGGCCCCGGTTTCGACAGGCTCAACGCCCAAGATGGTAGAAGAGACATAATAATCATGTGCCGCAACGAGCGAGACGAAGTCTACTACGACCGAGGGCTCGACGTCCTGAGGTATTGCGCGGGCGCAGCGCGCGACACCCTCCGCACATCGGCTGAGATGGTCGCCGACACCTCCTCCGCAGCAGACGCATCCAACCTCTCCACCCGTAAACCGCCCGGGGATCTGTTCGAGAACTCCCGAGAGGTTCTCGTAAAACATGAAGGCTCCGAGCAGTGCGTACCCGAGAAAGAGCTGAAGAACCACGTGGCGCACAAAGACGAAATAATCAACGCAACTGGTTGCTCAACTTCGTAACAGAGACGTCGCCAGGGCGCCCTTTATCCGAGACACTGCCCTCCAAATTTTCTGGCGGCAAGCGGTTTCCCGGTGGCAACCACCATCGGGAAACCGCCCTTTCCACCTGTCCCCTTCACGCATGACTTTGACACTCAGCCCCCGGCGCGTTAAATTTAGTTAGCCGCACAAGTAAACAATAGGCTGCTAGAAGATCGGCTAGCCTTATCCCGGCAGAGAAGGGACTGAACCTGACGGAGAATTCCATAGAAGACAGGCTGAGTTACACGCTGGCGAGGGTTTCGAGGTCTTATCGTGACCTGGCGAGCGAGCTGCTAGCCCCCACCGGGCTTCACCTGGGTCAAAACAGGTTGTTGCAGCAGTTGTGGGAAGAAGATGGTCTCTCGCAAACGCGGTTGGCCGAGCGTCTCGGTGCCCAACTACCCACGATTACCCGGATGGTCGGGCGCATGGAGGCCTCCGGCTTTGTGCAGCGCCGCCCTTCACCCACCGACGCCCGCACCACGCAGGTATACCTCACAGAGAAAGGCCGTGAGGCAAAGATTCCCGTGGCACAATTCTGGGCCGAGTTAGAAGGCTGCGCCACCACCGGCCTGAGCAATGAGGAGAAAATATTGCTGCATCGACTCCTGACGCGGGTGCATAAGAACCTGGAGGGAAAAGAGGTGAAAACTTGAAGGCCTCTTTTTGGCCTAAAACTTAGCCGGCTTTGTAAATCTCTTGCTATCGAGAACAATGGAAAAGTAAAGGAGTATTTTTGTGGGAATTTTGGATGGGAAAGTAGCTATCGTGACCGGGGCATCGCGGGGTATAGGGCGGGCGATCGCGGAGCGTCTGGCTAGTGACGGGGCTGCGGTGGCGATCAACTACTCCAGGAGCGCGGATAAGGCCGAAGAGGTAGTCTCGGCTATCGAGGATAGAGGCGGTAAGGCTTTCGCAGTGCAGGCGGACATGGGCGAAGTAGCAGATATCCAGAACCTGTTCGGAGAAGCGGTAGATCGTTTCGGCAAGTTAGATATATTGGTCAACAACGCCGGCATCTCGGTCTTCAAGCCCCACGCGGAGGTGACCGAAGAGGAGTTCGACCAGGTCTTCGGGCTCAACGCGCGGGGGACGTTCTTCTCGCTGCGGGAAGCGGCGAGAACCCTGGAGGATGGAGGCCGGATCGTTAGCATCTCGACCGGCGGGACCACCCAGAGCGTTCCCGGCGGCGGCATCTATTCGGGTAGTAAGGCTCCGGTCGAACAATTCAGTATGGCGCTCGCCAAGGAGTTGGGTGAGCGAGGAATTACCGTCAACACCGTGCTCCCGGGAGTTACGGACACGGACGGGCTCATAATGCCCGAGGATCAGAAAGAACAACTCATAGGACAGACACCGCTCGGACGGCTGGGACGACCGGAAGATATCGCCGACGTAGTCGCGTTCCTCGTCAGCGAACAGGCGCGTTGGATCACGGCCCAGAACATCCGGGTAGGCGGCGGAGTGGTCTGAGCCCGTCGTTGTCAAGACACCGTATGAAAGGAGCATCATGCACAGCTTTTTCAGCCCCGAGACACAGGTCCTCTTCGACGACCTCTTGCTAATGCCCCAGGAAGGCGCCTCGACCGGACCTACCGGACGGCCTCCCAACTCGTTTGCCGTTCTCACTGGTGGGCGTTCCATCCTCTTCGACGCGCCCTACAGTTGGGTGGTTCCGGCGGTACGCCGCCTGCGGGACGAAGGGTATCCGCCCGCGGCGCTCGTTCTTTCGCACAGCAACGTCGCCGGGCAGGGCGACGCCTTCGACGTAATGACGGAGGAATTCGGGATTCCCGTACTGCTCCACCCGGCCGACGCGGCAGCCTCCGAATCTCAGCGGTCAGGCGTCGAGTTTGCAGACCCGCAACAGAGCGAGGTCCTCGCCGGAGCAGGCCTCGAAGTGTTCCACTTTCCTGGGCACACGGAGGGTTCTATCGTGCTGTATTGGGGAGAGCACGGTGGAGTCGCACTCGCCGGAGACAGCGCCGTGGCGCCGGGTCCCCAACAAGGCCTGGACCCACCCCGGCTAGTCCGTGCGCCGGCCCTGAATCCCGAAGCGGACGAGGGTTTGCGAGAATTATGGCGCACCTTCGATAAACCTCTAAGAACCGTCTGCCCGCTTCACGGGTCCGTGTATGTTGACCGTGAAGATCTTGAAGGGATCATGCGCCCCCTCCTCGAAGGCGAGTCAATGGAACCGATGGCGTAGCCCCTCGACTATCTTTATCTCCTCGTCGGTGAGGCCGCACAGATCGTAGACGAGGTTGTCTAACGGTTTGTCGGTGGCGGAAATCGAGTGCCCGATCACCGTACGCTTACATCTTTTGCCAGGTCTCGATCTTTATTCCCTCGACTTCACCAAAATGAGCGTCGCGGGTGGCTACGGATAGACCATGCTGTAGGGCCAGAGCGCAAATCCAGATGTCGTTTTCGGGGATTGGACGACCTGCTGCGAGTAACTAGTTTTTGATCCGCCCGTAGTGCCTGGCGGTAGCCCCATCGCACGCGAGTATGGTGTTGGTAGCCGCAATTTCGGCCACCCGGTCAAGGTTCTCTTCGACCCTTCCTGACCTGTAAGCTCCAAAGAACAATTCACCTAAGACGGTGCTCGGCGAGAACACGGTTGTGTCCGATTCGAGTCTCTCAAGCACCGCAGCGTCACGAACGGTTAGGGCAATGACGATGCTGGTGTCGAGCAGAAATTCACCATTCATTTGGTTCGATCTGCTCGCAGCCCTCCTCTATCGCTTCGGACATCCGGCGGGCGTCATCTTCATCTATTGCGCCAGCAAAACGAATCAGGCTACTACCGCTCACTCCATCTCCAGGCCTCTCCGCAATGGACCGGACGATCCCCAATACGCGCCGTTGCTCCTCTTCGGACATGCCGGATAGCTGGTCAATTATCTGATCTTTTACCGCATCGCTCACAAGACTCTCCCGGCTAGATTACGGCCCTACGCATCAAGTCTATCATCGGGCCGTAGCCTCCTCGACTATTTGAACCTAATATTCAGATGAGCCATCTAAAAGAATATAGTCGACGCGCGGCAAGACGAAAGCGGCAACATTAGCCATGTGCAGTTTGCAGGCAATCAAAACTTCACGTCTGTCGAGAAGGCTATAGAAATGACTAAACAAGATAGGATAGAGAACGCCCATGCAGTTACCAAAAAAGATGGCTCTCAGTTTCTCCGTAGCAATCCCAACGATAAGTCAGGCGACAACTTAGATGAGATGGCGCGGGACTAATAACTTCTCCCGCTTCCTCTAAAGGCTCGCCTCGACTATCTGCGACGGTCATCAAGCGGTGTAGTCTCAGCACGGACGGCAAGCGCAATCCTGTTTCTTTGTAACCAGGCTGTTCGGAATTCAGCAGCACATCGGTCTCAAGCAACTCTTCCGGCATACGGCTCGTTATGAAAGCCAGGATACATGCTCGTAGGGGCCGATAAGGTCCGTCAGGCGTACTGCAGGCCGAACCTTTGTGGTGGAGAGATCGTCGAACGGAAACGGCGGGCTACGTCCTGCGCGTCCGCAAGCCGGATTTCTACGAGCACCGGATGCTCCGGACCGCGGCCAAAGACGTACACCTTCACGTCTACTCACCGGACTCGCCGGAGATCGGATGCTACCTACTACGGGACCACCTGCGTAACGACGCGGAAGATCGAGAACTCTACGCGGGGGCAAAACGTGCGCTGGCGGATGGCGACTGGCCCAGCATGCAGCACTACGCCGAGGCCAAGACCCACGTTGTCGAGGCCTTCCTGCAGCGGGCCGCAAAGCGAGATACGTAGGGTGCGGCTACGTACTTTAGTCGTTGGTCGAATCCTCGTAGTAGCCGGTCAGCGAGTCGAGAAACTCTTTGTAGGCGCCCGCGGACTGCCGCGAGAGCTTTCGGAGAGTTTCCCGTTGCTGACGCGCCTGCGCTGAGAGTTCCTCGATCGTGCGGAGGTTCGATTCCGTTTCCTCGTGCAACGCCTCTACAGTATCCTCGAAGAAGCTCTTCGTGATCCTGGCGTTGCTCTCCCGGGCGGCGAAAGTTCGGTCGACTACCGTCCGGTAAGAAGCCCTGGTGGCCTCTAACACTTCTCCGGCAGCCTTGCGGCTATTCCTGTACTCTTCCATCTTCTCTCCTTTACCCTAAAACAGATTCTAGCATGCCTGAATTCCAATCTGTAAACGTTCGCGAGAGCGTTCTATTGAGGATGGCGGAGCCCCGTTGCGCCGGACGGGCGGTGAGATTATCATTACATTCGGGAAAGCGGATGTATAACTTCAGCCCGAGCGCTGAAAGATAGGAACGGAGGAACGAGTGATCGAGAACCCCTACTACACCCCGGAGTTTCACGGCGATTACGAAATGTTCGACCTGGGAGATTTCGTTCTCGAAGAGGGCTATACGTTGCGGGAATGCCAGCTCGCATACAGGACGTTCGGTGAGTTGAACGAGGCCAAGGACAACGCGATCCTGGTTACGACCTGGTACTCGGGGACGCACCAGATCTTCGACGACGTATATGTCGGCCCGGAGCACGCGCTGACCCCGGAGAAGTACTTCATCGTGGTTATAAACCAGATCGGCAACGGACTTTCTTCCTCGCCCCACAACACCGAAGGCCCGCACGCGATGGCCTTGTTCCCGCACGTTCGGATAGGCGACGATGTCCGCGCCCAGGAGCAACTCCTGCGCGAGCAGTTCGGCATCGAAGAGCTGGAGCTTGTCTTGGGCGGGTCTATGGGCGCACAGCAGACGTACGAATGGGCGGTTCGGTTCCCGGAGAAAGTCAAGCGTGCGGCCCCGATCGCCGGCACGGCGAAGAACACCCCGCACGACTTTATCTATACTGAGGCGCTAAAAGAGGCGATCACCTCAGATCCCGCCTTCCGCGGCGGCTGGTACGAAGATTCTGCTGAGGTGCGCGAAGGACTCGCGCGGCACGCGAGGATCTGGTCCGTCATGGGGTTCTCGACGGAGTTCTGGAAGCAAGAGCAGTGGCGGCCCCTGGGCTTCGCTTCGGCGGACGACTTCCAGATCGGCTTTATGGACGCCTACTTCGGCGTGATGGACCCGAACGACCTACTCTGCATGGCGTGGAAGTGGCAACGGGGCGACGTGAGCCAGCACACCAGCGGCGACCTCTCCGAAGCCCTGGGCCGCATTCAGGCAAAGACGTTCGTAATGCCCATCAGCGAGGACATGTTCTTCCCCGTGCGCGACTGCGAAGCGGAGCAGAAGCTGGTTCCGGACAGCGAGCTCCGCGTCGTCGAGAGCGTGGCCGGACATCTGGGCTTGTTCGGATTCGAGGAAAGCTACATGCCCCAGATAGACCCGCACCTCGGCGAACTACTCGACACACCCGTCTAAAGCGGAACCTTAAGCGGCCGACGTTACCGTCTAAAGGAAGCGCCGGCCTTGGTGTTTATCGGGTAGCTGGGATGGCGCCCCACTCCTGGGCCAGTTCTTCGGAACTGGTAATCTTGGCGCCGTAGACCTTCTCCAGGTATTCCAGGCCCGAACTGTGGGCCTCATCGGTAAATGCCTGCACGCAATCCTCCGGCACTACTACCCTGTAGCCCCTGAAAAACGCGTCGGCTGCGGTGTGACGGTCGCAGGTGTCGGTGTGGAGGCCGCAGATCACCACTGTGTCAACGTCCAGGCTCCGCAGCAGCGGGTCCAAGCCCGTCTCGTGGAAGGCACTGTACGTTCGCTTCTCTAACACATAGTCTGAGGGCTCGGGCGGGAGTTCCTCCAACGGGGCGGCTCCCTTACTGCCCCGCATGGCGTGCTCGCCCCACACTTCGATCTCCGGGTCCGTCGCGAAGTGGGCGTCGCCCGAGAAGATTACGGGCTTCTCCGCCTTGCGGGCGCTTTCCAGCAGTTCCTCGATGTTTGGGATGATCCGCTCGCCGCGTTCGGGCTGCAGAACACCGTAGACGAAGTCGTAGATCATATCCACGACGATTACCGCTTCTCTCATAGTTTTCTCCTCGTAGTCGTCAATGATTTAGCCAAGCTAATCTTTGTTATCTCGAACCTATAACGCCCCCTTGTCTTTCAGGGCGCCTTTCAGGTAGCCGATGAACTCATCAGCCTTCCGATCCGGTGCGGTGGTGAGCAAGCTGACGCCGACGTAGAGCAGAACCGCGGCAAGCAGACCCCATACTCCGGAAGCCTGTCCGAGCAGCCTGGTCTGGGTGATCTCCAGGTAGGCGACCAGCGCACCACTGAGGATGACGCTCGTCAGCACCCCGGCCGCTGTCCCCCGCCGCCAGAAAAACGCCCCGATTATTGCCGGCACCGTCACCAGCAAGCCCGCCGACGAGGATACGGCGAGCACCGCTATGAGGTCGAGTTGCAAACCGGCGAACAGGAGGGCCAGAATAGCGATCACCGGGATGACGATCTTTCCTACCAGGAGTTGGCGTCCCTCGTCAACACCGCCGGGGGTGCTACCGTAAACGTCCCGGGCCACCATCGAGGAGAGCGTCAAGAGGATAGAGTCTATCGTGGAGATCGCCGCCGCCAGGATGCCGACGATGACGATGACCGCCACCACCGGCGGCACGAGGTCCGAGGCCAGCAGGCTCGGCGTTGCCAGGTCCGCGGACTCCAGCTCCGGGAAACGGACCAGCGCCGCAAAGCCCCATAGCACGGCCACCAGCGTATAGATAAACCCGATCACCAGAAAACCCAACAGCATCCGGCGCAGGTTCTTCATCGTGCCGATCATAAAGAGCCGCTGGCTTACCTGCGGGTTAGAGAGACTGAAGAAGAACCACGGTAAGGTAAGTCCCAGAAATACCGAGAAGCTGAAGAAACCCCCACCGGGCACGCTCAACGCGCCGGGGTGTTCCTCAGCCAGCCGTCCGAATAACTCCCCGAATCCGCCGAGCGAACTAACGACCAGCAGCACGGCTACCGTCGCCGTGACCAGCATGACCAGGACCTGCAAAGCATCCGTCCAGGCCACGGAGCGTATCCCGGCCACGAGCGCGAAGGTCACAGCCAGGGCCGTAGCCACGAGCGTCGCCGCCGTAAAGGAGATACCACCATCCGTAACCCCGGAGAGCAGATACCCGATCCCCGCCAACTGCACCGCACTGTAAGGGATCAGAAACACGCAACTCGCCAGCGCCGTGACGATCGCCACACCCCGGCTGGCGTACCGGTCGCCCAGCATCTCGGACGGCGTGACGTACCCGAACTTCTTCCCCGCCAGCAGAAACCGCGGCCCGAAGAACGCCACCAGCGCCAGCCCCGAGAAATACACCATCTCGAACCCCAGCGCCCCAACGCCGCCCGCATACGCGAGCCCCGCGAGGCCGACCAACATGAAAGCGCTGTAGGTCGTGGCGCTGTAACTCAACGCCCCGATAAACCCGCCCATTGAGCGGTTCCAAATAAAGTAGTCCGCGAGGCCACTACCTACCCCGCCCCGCGCCAAAAATGCCACGCCGCCCCCGATCACGACGTAGACCACCAAAGCCAATACCACTGCCCAGACGCTCATGCTAATCCTTCCAACTCCACGTTATCGCCGCAATAACCGCTATCGCCAACAACCCGAAAACCATCCAAAAGAGAAAGCTCCCGTAGAAAGCGTCAATCCCGGAGAGCAACGTGTACGGAACCAGGTACGCCAACCCCACCAACGCCAGCATCACCCCGGCCCAAAAGAACCCTCTACGCTCCACGTCTAGCCCCTTTCGCGACTATCAAACACGCTTGTAACACCAGCGCGTCCGCTTGCCACTTAATTTTGTTACAAGGTACGCTGCTTGTAACATATAGTCACTTATAGTCTCACACGGGGAACAACGAGATACAAGTGCGTAAACGAGAACTGCGTACGACACCTATGGCGAAGAGTGTTAACGGCGTTCTATAGAAATTCGTTTTCTATTCTGTTTGAATGGTTACTTGGGGATTGTAACCAGGCCCGGAGGAGGGCCGTGTCGCCCGGGGAGGGACTATGTCCGAACAACACAACAACAACGATGATCGCAACCTCGTAGACGTTCCAGAGATGGGAGAGACCGTCGAGGAGGAAAGGGTCTCTACCCGGGCCTGGATCGGGCGTTTCCTCGGTCCGATACTGGCGATACTCGCCTACTTCCTCTTGCCCACCAGTGGCGGGGAAAACGGCCTGACACAACCCGGCGTCGCAACGATAGCGGTCGGGATATTAATAGCGACGTGGTGGGTCACGGAGGCATTGCCGCTGCCGGCGACATCGTTGTTGCCGCTGGCGCTGTTTCCATTGCTCGGCGTGGTTGGTATCGAGGATGCGGCGGCGCCGTATGCGGACGACCTCATATTCCTGTTTATGGGCGGGTTCATGCTGGCGCTCGCGATGCAGCGTTGGGGGTTGCACCGGAGGATCGCTTTGTTGACGGTTCGGGCGGTCGGGACGAACCCGGTTCAGATGATCGGCGGTTTTATGATCGCCACGGGCTTCCTGAGCATGTGGGTCAGCAACACGGCGACCACGGTCGCCATGTTGCCGATCGGCCTGAGCGTGCTGGTGCTCGTGCTCGGAGACCAGGGGGCTGAGCCGAGTAGCGATGCGGAAGGAGCTGAGGGTCAGGAACTGACCGGCAGCGGCGCGTCCAACTTCGCGACGTGTCTTATGCTCGCCATCGCTTATGCGGCGAGCATCGGCTCGCTCGCAACGCTTATCGGGACGCCGCCGAACTTGTTCATGGCGAGCTTCCTCGAAGAAGAGTATGACATCAGCATCGGATTCGGTGAATGGATGCTCGTCGGACTGCCGCTGGCGGTGATCTTCCTGTTCATTGCCTGGGTGGTACTGACAAAGATCATCTATCCGCCGGAGATAGATGAGATCGCTGGTGGACGTGAGATCATCCAGGACCAGCTCGACCAGATGGGGCCCGTCAGTCGAGGAGAGAAAGTGGTCCTTACGGTCTTTATCCTGACGGCTTCGGCCTGGATCCTCAACTCGGTACTTCCGAGTTTGTTCCCGGTTCTCGAGGACCCGCTGTCCGTGGTCGAAGATGCGGGTATCGCCATTATCGCCGCCCTCGTGCTTTTCGCCATCCCGGTCGATTGGCGTAACGGCGTGTTCGCCCTCGACTGGGAGACGGCCCGGCAACTACCCTGGGGTATTCTCTTGCTCTTCGGCGGCGGCCTCAGCCTGGCGAACGCCGTCAGTGAAACCGGAGTGGACAAGTGGATTGGCAGCCTCGTCTCAAGCCTAAGCAGCGTGCCGGTGTGGGTGCTGATCGCCATCGTCATCGTGGTGGTCATACTGCTAACCGAACTGACGAGCAACACCGCCACGACGGCTACGTTCCTACCAATCCTGGCCGGAGCAGCCATCGGGTTGAACCTCGATGTGCTGGCGTTCGTGGTCCCGGCGGCATTGGCGGCGACGTGCGCCTTCATGATCCCGGTGGCTACACCACCGAACGCCATA
>JBARZO010000302.1:0-8474 GCA_049650165.1 Rubrobacteraceae bacterium | reverse complement strand
ACGATGTGGCCGTTTTCTCCCGGCAGTTCGCCACCATGATCAACGCCGGCCTTCCCATAGTCCGGGCGTTGTATATCCTGGGGGAGCAGACTACCAGCAAGAAACTACAGGACGTTATAGTTGAAATCCGTGAGGACGTGGAGGCGGGTCTCGCGCTATCGGAGGCGCTAGACAAACACCCGAAAGTCTTTAACCGGCTCTACGTGGAGATGGTGCGGGCCGGTGAGATCGGCGGTGTCCTCGATGGGGTACTCCTGCGGATAGCCGACCAGTTGGAGGCGGACCAGGAGCTTCGCCGCAAGGTGAAGAGCGCGATGACTTATCCTACGATCGTCCTGATCATGGCGATGCTGGCGGCGGCGATCATGCTCATCTTCATCGTCCCCATCTTCGCCCAGATGTTCGAAGACCTCGGTGGTACGTTACCGCTTCCGACGCAGATCGCCATCACCCTCTCCAACCTGCTCACCGGATTTGGGGGCATCCTCGTGGCGGCACTGCTCATTGGCGGGGTCGTGTTCTTTCTTCGGTGGAAAGAGATGGAACAAGGTCGGAAGATCTGGGGCCGGGTCGTGCTCAAGATACCGGCCAAGATCGGTGAGGTAGTACAGAAAGTCGCACTGGCCCGATTCGCCCGCACTCTAGGTTCCCTGAGCGCCGCGGGTGTCCCGATACTCCAGGCTCTGGAGATTACCGCCAAGTCTTCGGGTAACTACGTCATAGAGCGGGCGTTGCTCAACAGCCGGGACGCGGTTCGCCAGGGCATCCCGATCTTTAAACCGCTCGAAGACGAACCCGTTTTCCCCCCGATGGTTACCCGCATGATCGCCGTGGGCGAAGAAACTGGCGATATAGACGGAATGCTGGAAAAAATAGGCGACTTCTACGAGTCCGAAGTCGATGCAACCGTCAAAGCGCTGACGTCTATTATCGAGCCGCTAATGATCGTGGTGGTCGGTGGCATCGTCGGTGGCATCATCGTCGCCATGTACCTCCCGATGTTCAAGATCTTCGAACTAATCGAATAAACCCTCCGGATTCTGTAAAATACGCGCTCTGAATCATCTATCCGGGAGGCTTGAGCTTGGCATTTTTTACAGAGTTGGGGAGCAGGGTCGCGGGCGCACCGTCCATACTCGCAGCGGATTTTGCGAACCTTGCGGATGAGGTAGGTAAAGCCGCCGAAGGCGGAGCTGAGCTGATCCATTTCGACGCGATGGACAACCACTTCGTGCCCAACCTAACGATTGGCCCCGTAGTAGCCGCTTCGCTTATCGAGGCGACAAATCTTCCTGTAGATGCCCACCTGATGGTGGATAATCCGGATAACCTCATCCAGCCGTTTATCGAGGCCGGGGTGACCAGCATCTCGGTTCAACCGGAAGCGGTAACGCATCTGCACCGTATGCTGAACGTGATCCGGGACGGCGGGTGTGAGGCGGGCGTAGCGCTCAACCCAACCACGCCGCCGGAGTTCATCGAGTGGGCGCTGCCCCATCTGGACTACATACTGGTGATGAGCGTTAATCCCGGGTTCGGCGGACAATCTTTTATACCGGAGATGGCCGACAAGGTGCGCCGTATAAAGAAGATGACCGACCTTCCGGTTCAGGTGGACGGCGGCATTACCGAAGAGACGGCTCCGGTTATGGTCGAGGCGGGAGCCCAGGTGCTTGTGGCAGGCTCCGCCGTCTACAAAGGAGACCCTGCTACCGAGATGCGGAAGATCATCGAGTCTGGCCGTCAGGCTACAAAATAGTTGTTCGGTCGCACGGTTCTTGCGTTCCTTGCTAGAGCCTTATCCGTGTGGTAGCTTCTTTCTAGATAACTTTCGGGGGCGGGTGAAATTCCCGCACCGGCGGTAGCCCGGAGATACCTCTCCGGGGAGCCCGCGAACTCCCGGCGACATCCGGGGGTTGAGCCGGTGAGGACCAGCATAGTCTGGTCGTAGTCCGGCGCCGACGGTGATAGTCCGGATGGGAGAAAGGAACATGTGGCACGCAGCGTTCTTATGGACCGTGCTCGTGACCTCGCCGAGCGCGGGCGCTACACGGCAGCACCCAATCCCCTCGTGGGGTCTGTAGTGGTGCGTGGCGACCAGGTCATTGGTGAAGGCTGGCACGTACAGACCGGTGATGATCACGCCGAAGTCGCCGCCCTGAAAGCGACTGAAATCGACACCCGTGGCGCTGAGATGTACGTTACCCTTGAGCCTTGTAATCACCACGGTCGGACCCCGCCTTGCACGGACGCCATTATTCAGGCCGGCATTTCGAAGGTCGTGATCGGCCACCTCGATCCCGATCCAAGAATGCATGGTCGTAGTGTCGCATTGTTGAGAGACGCTGGTGTAGAGGTCGAGGTGCTGCAAGACCCCGAACTGAAACGTCAAAACGAGCAATTCTTTACCAAGATGCAAAAAAACAGGCCCTTTGTTCACCTCAAGCTGGCGGCTACCCTTGATGGGCGTATCGCTGCATCTACCGGTGACAGCAAGTGGATCACCGGCGATTCCGCCAGGCTACGCGCCAGGGGACTTCGTGCAGAGGCTGGCGCTGTGCTCGTCGGGGCTGGGACGGTTCGTGCCGACGACCCGCTACTAACCGTCCGCAACGGTCATGAGAAACCCATCACCTTGACCCGTGCGGTGCTGGACCCTCAACTGACTACCAGCCCGGAAAGCCAGCTTGCGCAAACGGCGCATCATTCGCCAGTCGTGCTCTTTGCCGGCATCGAAGCGTCGGGGGAGCGTGCAAAGAGGTTGGCGGATCTCGGGGTGGATGTCGCTCCCGTGCCGCTCTCCGAGTACGGCCTGAACCTGGATGCCGTTTTGGTCGAACTGAAGCGGCGGGGCGTACGGGGGGTTCTGGTCGAAGGCGGCGGGGAGACCGCAGCCCGGTTTATCGACAAAGGACTGGTA
Source organism: Rubrobacteraceae bacterium (assembly GCA_049650165.1). Classification (GTDB taxonomy): domain Bacteria; phylum Actinomycetota; class Rubrobacteria; order Rubrobacterales; family Rubrobacteraceae; genus SIRX01. Next base: position 5,554 of record JBARZO010000302.1, on the reverse strand, counting down.
GACAAGCTGACCGTCTTCTATGCGCCCCGAATCATAGGGGCTGAGGGGGTGCCTATGGTTGGTAAGTTGCGGCTCACTCGGATGGCTGATGCGGCCGGGCTCGTGGTCTCTGGAGTCGAGTTGGTCGGCGGGGATCTTGCTGTAACTTTCTATCCGGCTGACGCCGTGGAGGAGGAACATGTTTACCGGGCTGGTTGAAACTACCGGAACAGTAGTGGGATTGGATCCGATCGACATGGCACGAATCAGAGTGCGCTCCACGCTGGTGGCGCCCAGCGCCGGAATCGGTGACTCGGTCTCGGTCAACGGCGTATGCCTGACGGTAAACGAGACGGATGGCAAAGAGTTCACCTTCTATGCTATGCCCGAAACGCTGCGCCGCACGGCGCTCGGCGACCTCGCTGAAGGCGACCCCGTAAACCTGGAACGGGCAATGAGCCTGGAGAGTCGTTTCGGAGGGCATATCGTCCAGGGACATGTAGACGGCGTTGGAGAGGTGTTGGATGTTTGGGAGGAAGGCGGGGCAGAGATCTGGAAGTTCGGTGCACCAGAGTCCGTGCTGCGCTATACCGTTGAGAAAGGCAGCATTTGTGTGGATGGCATAAGCCTCACCGTCGTATCGGCAGGTGAGAGTTCGCTAACGGTGTCGATACTCCCGCAGACGCGGGCCAACACAAACCTCAGCGCTTTAGAAAAAGGAGACCGGGTAAACCTGGAGGCGGACGTTATAGGCAAATACGTAGAGCGGCTACTAAAGCCGCGAACAATCAACCAAGTGAACCAGTTTGAGAGGAGCGTGGAAGATGCCGTTTAGTCCCGTAGAAGAGGTTATCGAGGACATCAAAGCCGGCAAGATGGTTATCGTCTGTGACGACGAGGATCGTGAAAATGAGGGCGACCTGACGATGGCCGCCGAGTTCGTTACCGCGGACGACATAAACTTTATGGCGACCTACGGTAAAGGTCTCATCTGTTTGCCACTACACGAAGACATCGTGGATCGGCTGGAGATCCCGCAGATGATTTCGCGCAACTCCGCCCAGAACGAGACGGCTTTTACGGTCTCAATAGAGGCGCGCGAAGGCGTTACCACGGGCATCTCCGCCGCAGACCGGGCGTATACTAGTCGGCTGGCGGCAGACGATTCGGTCGAGCCGGACGACTTCGTAATGCCGGGACACGTCTTTCCCTTGCGGGCCAAGCCCGGCGGCGTACTGCAGCGGGCCGGTCAGACCGAGGCCGCCGTGGATCTCGCCCGACTCGCAGGGCTCAAGCCGGCGGGGGTCATCTGCGAGGTCATGAAAGATGACGGGACCATGGCCCGGGTGCCGGACTTCGAGGTTTTCTGCGAGCAGCATGACATCAAGATGGTCACTGTGGAGCAGATCATCGAGTACCGCCGTACCTACGAAAGACTAATCGAGTTCGCCGTCGAGACGACGCTCCCGACCAAGTTCGGAGAGTTCCGCATAAGGACTTACGAGGACCTTATGGACGATCTCACCCACGTGGCGCTCGTTATGGGCGAACCCGAAGGCAAAGAGGACGTACTCGTCCGGGTCCATTCGGCTTGTTTGACGGGGGACACGTTCCACTCGCTCCGTTGCGACTGTGGAGATCAACTAGACGCTGCGATGCAGCGGATCGCCGACGAGGGAGAGGGTATCCTCGTCTACATGCAGCAAGAAGGACGGGGTATAGGTCTTCTGGATAAGATGCGGGCCTATCACCTTCAAGATAAGGGCCTCGACACTGTAGAGGCAAACCAGAAGCTCGGGTTCCCCCCGGATCTCCGAGACTACGGAATGGGGGCTTTGATCCTTAAAGACCTCGACCTTGAGCGGATACGGCTTCTCACCAACAACCTAACCAAAGTCGTCGGGTTGCAGGGATTCGGATTGGAGATCTCCGAGCGCGTACCACTGGAGATAGAGCCAAACGGAATAAACGACCAGTACCTGGAGACCAAGCGCGAGAAGCTCAACCACGTTTTCGAGCAATTTTAGAGGGAGGATGGAGTTGCAGCGCGCACAGCGGGCAAACTATATAGAAGGAAACCTGTCGGCTGCGGGGCGATCCTTTGGAGTGGTCGCCTCACGCTTTAACGACTACATCGTCAAGTCGTTGGTGGACGGTTCGTTGGACGCTATCGAGCGTCATGGCGGAGATGTCGAGTCGGTAGACGTAGCCTGGGTACCCGGTTCTTACGAGGTGCCGCTGGCTGCAAAGCAGATGGCGGTTTCAGGCCGGTACGACGCGGTGGTCTGTCTGGGAGCCGTGATCCGGGGCGCCACCGCCCACTTCGACTACGTGGCCGGAGGGGCCGCTAACGGCATAGAGTCCGTAATGCTCGAAACCGATGTCCCGATAATTTTCGGCGTCATAACCACGGAGACGATCGAGCAGGCGATAGAACGCGCCGGAACAAAGATGGGTAATAAAGGATTCGAGGCCGCCGCGGCGGCCATCGAGATGGCGGACTTGATGCCTCGGCTAAGGAAACGCTCGCCGGAGGAAGACGGGGCCGTAGCCCACGCCGCGCCGGGCTTTAGCCGTTCCTAGACGTTCTCGGCGACGGGTACGGACGACGTAGCCGTCGCCTTCTGAACCTTGAATGCCTTCAGGCACGAGGTGCAAACCCACTCACGCCGGGTCGCCGAGCCCACCTGAATGCGTATTTTCTGCAGGTTTGGATTCCATCGCCGGCGCGTGGCCCGCAGAGAGTGACTGCGCGCGTTGCCGAAACTTGGACCCTTGCCGCACGAATAACAGATTTTCGCCATAGAACTGCTCCTATGCTAGGATACGGTCAATACTAGAAGCCTGAAGTCGCGGTTGATGTTGCCACCGCTGATCTCAGGCATCGGGCGAAGATTGTACCAGATTATTTGGGTATATATAGTACGTCGTGGGGCTTGAGCCCTGAAAGGAGACTTGCCGGGAAAGCGGATATGGAAGGCGGAGTGAGGGGTATGGTCAGATGACGATAAGGATGGCTTTTGCGGTGGCTGCGGTGCACGCTGCCTTGAAAACCCAGGTCGCCCGGATCAATGCCCTCAACGTCTACCCGGTTCCCGACGGCGATACGGGAACGAACATGCTGCTAACACTCGAATCCATCCTCAAGGAAACCTCGGAGAAGGATTACGCCACCCCGGAAGAAGCCAGCAAGGCCGGGGCGCGGGCCGCTTTAATGGGTGCCCGGGGCAACTCGGGGGTCATACTTTCGCAGATGATCCGGGGCGCCGCGGAGGTGCTTTCCAAGCGGGCCTCACTCACCGCCGAATCTTTCGCCGCCGCCCTTGAAGGCGCCCGGGAGCGGGCCTACGCTTCGATCCGGGAGCCGGTAGAGGGCACGATGCTCACCGTAGTAAAAGATGCCGCCCACGCTGCCCGTAGCGCCTTGGATAGAGGCGCGGACCTGCCGGCGGTCATAAAAGCCGCCGCCCAAGAGGCCCACGCTTCCGTAAAGCGCACCCCGCAACTTTTGAGCGTATTGCGCGAAGCCGGTGTTGTAGATGCCGGCGGACTAGGCGTTGCGATAATCCTTGATGGCCTTCACTCGTGTGTTACGGGACAGAAGGTCGAGGTCTCGGACCTGGACGAGGAAGATGGCGCTCCAGACCTTGAGACCATCCATGCGGCGGAAGGGGCCTGGGGCTATTGCACGGAGTTTCTCGTCACCGGGTTCTCGGGAGATGCAGACGAGTTCGAGGAGCATATCCACTCTCTCGGAAAGAGCGTACTGGTTATACCGGACTCGGATCTCGTAAAAGTTCATGTCCACACCCAGGATCCCGGGGAGGCTATATCCTATGGGGGGAGTTTCGGGCGTCTAGTCGGGGTGAAAGTAGACGATATGGAGGCACAGGTTCAAGATCGCTCAGCAAACCCAAACGGTAGCGACGCATCGGTGACAGAGACTACAGAGACTACAAGAACGGTCGGCGTGGTGGCGGCGAGTCGGGGTGAGGGAAGCCGTAAGTTGTTCGAGTCTATGGGGGCGAGCGTTATAGAGGGCGGGCAAGGGGCCAACCCTAGTGCAGCGGACTTCGCAGGGGCCGTGGAACAAATCGGTACAGAAAACGTCGTGCTGCTGCCAAACAATAAAAACATCGTGCCGACCGCCGAGCAGGTCGGAGAGCTGGTCGAAGCTGAGGTATATGTAGTCCCAACCACGAGCATCGCGGGTGGTCTCGCGACGATGGTTGGCTTCGACGCTTTAGGTGAGCCTGAAGAGGTCTTCGAGGAAATGGAAGAAATAGCGGCGTCACTACGCTTGGGAGAGGTTACGCAGGCGGTCCGTGACGCCCGGGTAGACGGGCGAGAGGTTCCCGAGGGCGCTTATATCGGGCTTCTGGACGGGAAGTTGCACGTTGTAGAGCAGAACGTAGAGACGGCAGCCCTGAAATTAGCTGAGAGCATCGTAGAAGACGGAGCGGACGTACTGACGCTACTCTGTGGTGAGGATCTCCTGAAAGACACAGCCCGAGTTATAGAGAATGAGATTCGTGAGCTAGACGAAGATCTTGAAGTCGAAGTCCACGAGGGCGGCCAGCCGATGTACCCGCTCCAGATGGTGGCGGAATGACGACCGCTATAGTTACGGACTCGACCACGAGCCTCTCACCCGAAATCCTGGAGCGCCCCGACGTTCGCATGGTCCCGTTGAGCTTCCACTTCGGGGCGGATGAAACATATACCGACAAGATAGACCTGAGCGACGAGGCTTTCTACGAGAAACTGAGCAGAGCAGAAGAATTCCCGACGACCTCCCAGCCACCGGCCGGAGCTTTCGTCGAAGCATATGAGTCTCTGTCGGCTTACGACGACATACTGGTTTTGACGATCTCCCTGGGGCTTAGCGGAACCTACGACTCGGCCGTTGCTGCGGCGGACATGGTGGATGGACGGGTAGAGGTGTTGGATACGCGGAGTGCGGAGATGGGGTCTGGTTTGATCCTGCGCGAAGCGTTGCGGGTTATAGACGATGGCGGAGACTTCGACGACGTGCGGCAGGCCTCCGAACGGGCCATTCACTCTTGCCAGATCTTCTTCGCCGTCGGCACGCTAGAGTATCTCGCGAAAAGCGGTCGTATCGGACGGGCCCAGCGGCTCGTGGGCACGGCGCTAAACGTCCGACCGGTCTTGAAAGTAGAGAATGGGGAAGTAGTACCTCACAAACGCGCCCGTGGGCGCAACAGGCAGATGGCGGTCATTATCGAACAGGCGAAACCCGCTGTAGACGCCGGCAAGACCCTGTACTTTGGTCACATCGCGGCACAAGAGCAGTCACAGGAGCTTTGCGAGAAGCTCGGCATAGATGACCCCCTGACGGCTACCCTGGGCGGCGTCGTTGGGGCTCACGTCGGTCCGGGAGCGTATGGCCTGGCCTACCTATAAAGAGACTGCGGCCCCTGCCGAGTCTCTTCAACAGGAACGAACCACCCTAACCGAACTGCGGGCGCGGCCTGTCACGGACTTACCCGGTGTAGGACCCCGCATTGAGGCTGCTTTCAAAGAACTCGGCATCGGTTCCCTGGCCGACCTGATC
>JBARZO010000301.1:0-2968 GCA_049650165.1 Rubrobacteraceae bacterium | reverse complement strand
CTCATCAATGAAATCATCACCGTCGAGGACGCCTTCATCCTCGTCCTTGATGACTATCATGTTATCGATGCCAAACCGGTTGACGATGCCCTCGCATTTTTACTCGATCACCTGCCGCCACGGATGCACCTGGTCATAGCCACCCGTGAGGATCCACACCTACCCCTGGCCCGCCTGCGCGCCCGGGGCCAGTTGACCGAGCTGCGCGCCGTCGACTTGCGTTTCACTCCTGACGAAGCGGCCGAATTTCTCAAGGGGGTGATGGGCTTAGACCTCTCGGCAGAAGATATCGCCGCGCTGGAAACCCGCACCGAAGGCTGGATCGCCGGCCTGCAATTAGCCGCGCTTTCGATGCGAGGGCGAGAGGACGTTTCCGGGTTCATCAGGGCTTTCGCTGGAGACAACCGCTACATCGTGGACTATCTGGTCGAAGAGGTCCTCCAACAGCAGCCCGAATGTATCCGGAGCTTCTTACTACAAACCTCCATTCTCGACCGGTTGAGTGGTCCTCTGTGCGATGTCGTCACCGGTCAGGAAGATGGCAGAGTTATGCTGGAGGCCGTAGAGCGAGGCAACCTGTTCGTCGTTCCGCTAGATGACGAGCGCCGATGGTACCGCTACCATCACCTCTTCGCCGATGTTCTCCAAGCGCATTTGATGGTGGAGCAGCCCGGTCAGGTATCTACTCTGCATCGGCGCGCGAGCGAGTGGTACGAGCAGTACGGTCTGCCGGCCGAGGCTATCCGCCATGCGCTGGCCGCCGAGGATTTCGAGCGGGCGGCGGGCCTGGTCGAGCTGGCATGGCCGGCAATGGACAGGAGTTTGCAGTCCGCCACCTGGCTTGGCTGGGTGAAGGCGCTCCCCGACGAGCTGGTCCGAGCCAGGCCCGTGCTCAGCGTCGGGTATGCCTGGGCGTTACTGGATGGCGGCGAGCTGGAGGCCGGCGAGGCCCGACTGCGGGACGCCGAACGGTGGCTGGACACGACGGCGGACAGGAGCGGGCGACCCCACGACCCATCGGGCGCCCCATCGGCCGAGATGGTCGTCGTGGACGAAGAGCAGTTTCGGTCTCTACCAGCGACGATAGCCACCGCCCGTGCCGCGCATGCCCAGGCTCTCGGCGATGTGATCAGCACTGCGGATCACGCTCGGCGGGCACTAGATCTCTTGCCCGAGGGTGCCTATTTCGAGCGCGGAGCGGCAGCGGCGCTCCTGGGGGTCGCATCCTGGGCGAGCGGAGACCTGGAGGCAGCCCAGCGGTCCTTTGCAGATTTCATGGCGAATATGCGGATGGCCGGCAACATCCTTGCTGTGACCGGTGGCACGTTTGTTCTGGCTGACATCAGGATGGCGCAAGGCCGTCTCCACGAGGCAGTAAGAACATATCAGCAGTCCTTGCAGCTTGCGGAACAGCAGGGCGAGCCTGTACTACGGGGCACGGCGGACCTGTATTTGGGGTTGGGTGAGCTACAGTGCGAGCAAGGCGATCTGGAAGCCGCCAGAGAGCACCTGCTGACAAGCAAGGAGCTGGGCGAGCACGCTACGTTACCGGGATTGCAGTATCGCTCGTGCGTTGCTATGGCACGAATAAAGGAGGCCCGAGGTGACCTTGACGGCGCTCTCGACCTACTCCACGAGGCGGAGCGGCAGTATATTAGCAGAGGCCCTGTTTCCGACGTGCGTCCCGTAGCAGCGTTGAAGACTCGAGTGTGGGTTGCGCAGGGCAGGTTGACCGAAGCCTTGGGCTGGGCGTGTGAGCGGGGTCTGTCCGCCCATGACGAGCTTAGCTACCTGCGCGAGTTCGATTACATCACCCTGGCAAGGGTGCTCTTGGCCCGATACAAGAGCGAACGGGCAGATCGCTATATCCAAGAGGCAATGAGGCTCCTGGAGCGCCTCCTGAGGGCTGCGGAAGAAGGTGGGCGGATGGGAAGCGTGATCGAGATCCTGGTGCTGCAGGCGCTCGCTCACGAGGCGCAGGGCAACACCCCCCCTGCCCTCGCGCCTCTGGAACGCGCCCTGACGCTGGCCGAACCGGAGGTCTATGTCCGAATCTTTGTGGACGAAGGTAGGCCGATGGCGCAACTACTGTCTGAAACAGCCACCCACGGAATTATGCTGGGCTATGTAGGTAGGTTGTTGTCAGCATTCGAATCCGAAGAGCACAAGAGCGAAGACGAATCTCATCTACCTCCTGTTCTACCGGCTCAGTCGCTGGTCGAGCCGCTGAGTCACCGTGAATTAGAAGTGCTACGACTCATCGCCCAGGGACTCTCGAACCGTGAGATCAGCGAGCGGCTTTTCCTCGCCTTGAGTACCGTCAAAGGGCACAACCGGATCATCTTTAGCAAACTTATGGTCCAGAATCGCACCGAAGCTGTAGCCTGCGCCCGTGAGTTGGGCCTGTTGTAGCCTACCGCCACCTTCCCCCAAACCCGGTATCAAGGACTGGGCGCAAGCGGTCTGTGAAGCCAAAGCTTTAGAATTTTTCTCCTCCCGGCCTCTCAGCAATCCCAAAAACAATACCCCCAAACACTACTTTAGTAGCTGTTCGTCAATACCGTGCTGCGGCTAGGCTCTTGTACATGAACGAGCAGCACAAACGAGTGGCACAGACCTTTGTGAGAGTTCAGAAGAGGTACAGGAGCATGTCAAACAAACTCAATCCGAAAACGGATCCGGACCAACCGATGGTCTACGAGATCAGACTCAGGGGCCATCTGGGACGCGGGTGGGCGGACTGGTTTGGGGATGTGACCATCACTCTTCGGGACAACGGCGAGACACTTTTGACCTGCCCGGTGGTAGATCAGGCCGCGCTCTACGGGCTGCTAAGGAAAGTGCGCGACTTAGGCCTACCACTCATCTCAGTCACGCGCGCCCAAACCGACCAGATAGACGGGCCAGATTTCAAACAGGCAATCCAGGCCACCACCTTAGAAGGGAAACAAGATGGGGGCAATTAGAA
>JBARZO010000300.1:0-7193 GCA_049650165.1 Rubrobacteraceae bacterium | reverse complement strand
GACGTCCGAGCTTACCGGTGGAGAGCACCTTATCGCCGAACGCATGGCGACACAGGATCTCAGAGAGAAATTCCAAGAAATCTACGACGATTATGTGTCGGATATCGTGGCGGGAGGCGTGGACATTCTTGGTTCGCAGCCGACCCAGGGCAACATCAAGGGTGGGCTCTCGACCATAGAAGAGAAGGCTCTCGGTAACATCGAGAAGACCGGTACTAAAGAGGTGATCGGCGTGCTGGGTCCCGCTGAACCTCCCGAGAACGGTGCCGGCCTCTACTTTATGGATAGCTCTTCGGCCGCCGCCGAGCACATAACGTTGATGGGTGCCGGTGGAGCCGTGCTTCATTTCTTCCCCACGGGCCAGGGCAATATCGTCGGTAATCCCATCGTGCCCGTCATCAAGGTCTCCGCCAACCCTAATACGGTCGAGACGATGAGCGAGCACATAGACGTGGACGTAAGCGGACTGCTCACCAGGGAACTCAAACTCCCCGAGGCCGGAGACCTTCTGATGGAGAACCTCCGCCGAACTGCTAACGGACGACTGACATCGGCGGAGGTTCTGGGGCATAGGGAATTCACGATGACCAAGCTTTACCGTAGTGCCTGACGACCAGGACGGGAATCAGTAAGAGACCGGGCCAACCAGGCCGGTAGTGAGGAGGCGCGATGAAAGTCCTGGTCACCGAGTTGATCTGGCCGGAAGGAATCAAAGAGCTCGAATCTTTCGGTGAAGTCACCTACGATCCACAACTGGGACGAAAGCCCGAGGAACTTCGGGAGCAGGCTTCGTCCGTCGATGCCCTGATAGTACGCAACCAGACCCAGGTGGATGCTACGCTAGTCGAAGCAGCGACATCCCTCAAGGCGGTAGGACGCCTCGGGGTCGGGCTGGACAACATTGACCTCGAAGCCACCCGCAGTAGAGATATTCCCGTTGTCTTTGCGCGGAACGCCAACGCGGTCTCCGTCGCTGAGTACGTGATGGCGGCGATGCTGGATTGCTCGCGGAACCTCTCTGCCGCGAGCCAAGACATTGCAGCCGGAGGATGGGACCGGAAGCGTTTCACCGGCTCGGAAATTTACGGCAAAACCCTTGGCCTGGTCGGGATGGGGGAGATAGCGCGGCGGGTGGCCCGCCGGGCGGACTCCTTTGGCATGCGGGTGGTCGGTCACGACCCGTTCGTGGCGCCCTACGATTATCCGGTTGTAGAGATGGGTGTCGAGCTAGTGGACATGGACGAGCTATTGCAGGCGGCCGATTTTATAAGCCTGCATGTGCCTTTGAATAAGGGTACGAAAGGCCTTTTCTCCTACTCGGCCTTCGAAACGATGAAATCCACAGCCTGGCTGATCAACACGGCCCGAGGTGGTGTGGTGAACGAGACAGATCTCGCCCGGGCTCTGGATGAGGATCTCATCGGTGGCGCGACACTAGACGTGCTGGAGGAAGAACCACCAGCGCCGGACCATCCTCTCTTGCGTCACGACAACGTAATCCTGACCCCGCACGTCGCCGGACTAACCGAGGAAGCCCAGGTCAATACCTCGGTGCTGGTGGCCCGTGAGATAGTGAAGGTGCTCCAGGGCGAGCCCTCGCTATGTGTGGTCGGTTGAGGAGGTGCGAGTGGAACCCGGACTTTACCGTCCAGAGGAACTAAAAATTTTCTGCCAAGAGGTGTTCGCGCGTCTCGGGATGTCTCAGGAGGACGCTGGCGTGGTGTCTGACTCACTTGTGCGGGCCAACCTGGAAGGTACGGACAGCCACGGCGTAAGCCGTATGGGCATCTATACCACCCGGATGCTGGAGGGCAGGATCTCCGCCGATCCGACCGTAGAGATAGAACATGAAGGGTCTGTGCTGCGCGTGGACGGTGGCAATGGCCTCGGCCAGATCGCCTCATACCACGCCCTGAAAGATGCTTTCCCGGTTGCAAGAGAGACGGGGATCGTCGGGGTGGGCGTACGTAACAGCAACCACTTCGGCACGGCTGCTTATTATTGCCAGATGGCGTGTCGGGAGGGTATGGCTCTCATCGCAACTACAAACTCGCCGCCGGGTATAGCGCCCTGGGGAGGAAAGAAGGCCTACTTCGGCACCAACCCCATAGCCTTTGGTTTTCCGACCCGCCGGGAGCCGCCGGTCATAGTGGACATGTCGTCCAGCGTGGTGGCACGGGGGAAAATTATCAACGCTGCCAGGGAAGGAGAGCCTATACCCGAAAACTGGGCGATAGATGAGGAGGGCAAGGCGACTACCGACGCCGCGGCGGCTCTCCGGGGGGCCGTGCTGCCATTGGGCGACGCAAAGGGGTACGCGCTGGCGTTGGCGGTCGAGGTAATGTCCGGGGTACTCTCCGGGGCGGCGTTTGGTCAGCAGGTGAACAATCTGTACCGGGATGGGGATCCAGCGGCCAACGTCGGACACAGCTTCATCGTGTTGGACATCTCAAAATGGATAGACCTGGAAGATTTCTACGAACGGATGGAAGTGTTTTTAGGGCAGATCAAAAACACCCCCCGCGCTACCGGCGTGGAGGAGATCCTCTACCCCGGCGAGCGTCGTCATGCAACCTACTTGAAGAAGACGAAAGAAGGAATAACGCTACCCGAGGCCGTACGGAAGGAATTGGAAGGGATCGGCCAGGAATACAAAGTCTCATTTCCCAGCACCAAAGCTGTATAGCATGCAGCGGTGAAAGCGGAAGTGTCGCTTGCTGGGATATGGACTAAATACTATCTTCCAGCGTAACGCCTGAGTGCTCATCTTGAAGTTTTGTGTGGTGAAGTTCCCGATAGTACTCTACGGGCAACGTATATCCTCTGGTTCTAAGGTCCAGCGTCTGCCCGGGGCCCGGGAAAATTGCGGGCAGTATGTCAGAAGGAGAAGAGCGTAGATTTAACCGAGAATTTGTTGGGCTTTGTCCTCGGCGGCGGCGTGGTAGCACTCACGGCGTTCCTCGGCGGCGTCACGGGTTTCGGTGCTGCCTTGGTGAGCACTCCCATCCTGCTTTCTCTCGGGTTCCCGCTCGATTTCGTTGTGAGCATCAACCTGACCCTGCTCGTCGTTACCCGTATATCTGTCTCCTACCGACTCAGGAAAGACGTGCATTTTAGAATAGCTTCGGCCTTTATCCTGAGCAGCGTGCCGGGTTTGTATCTTGGCGCCAAGATCCTTGTCAGCGTAGAAGCTTCCGTGATCAAGTTCGCGGCTGGCCTGATAGTCATGATCTCTGCCGTAATGCTAATGAGACAGGGTGACACACCCGGAGCGCCGAAGATACCTGGAACTACGCTGCTAGCAGGATTTGCCGGGGGCTTCTTGGGTTCCACTACTTCCCTCATTGGGGTACCTCCAGCCATAGCATTAGCCCACGAGAAAACCCTTCCAACAAGGTTTCTAGGAACTCTCGCCGCCTACTTTGTCGTCTCAGGTAGCATCGCACTCGCTATTCTGGCCGCCCAAGGCGCGCTGGTATCCACGGCTTTATTCCCTACGGCGGTGCTCTGGTTGCCAGGTGTTTTACTCGGTAACTTTTTGGGCGTAAGCCTCGGCTCCAGTCTTCCGAAGCTAACGTTCGAGCGTCTCACAGTCTATGTAATCTTCGTCGCAGGCGGTGTTACGCTTCTCACGAGTTAGCTGCACTACAGCTATTCCCGAAAAGGTTGGACCTTTCCGAAAATAGCGCGGACAGTCGTCAGCCATTAGCAATCAGCTAGAACAAAAAGCGGAAGGCTGAATTCGTACCCTGAAAGATCAATAGTTTTTCTTGCCGCAGAGCCTGGCGCATTCTAAGATTCAACCCAGACGCAGCTATCATTCAATGGAATGTGAGATTTGGGCGTGTCTTTTGGTGGAATTCGTCGAGAGGGGAGAGAACTCTGATCCCCTTTAACCGCATAAAAGAGAGCGAGAAGGGGTTGGGATGGCCGTAAAGAAGTCGGAGCTTTATCGTTCTCTGTGGAGTTCGTGCGATGAGCTGCGCGGTGGGATGGACGCGAGCCAGTACAAGGACTACGTGCTGACGCTGCTGTTCGTCAAGTATGTCTCGGATAAGTACGCGGGGAAGCGGCACGCCATGATCGAGGTTCCCGAGTTTGGCGGCTTCGAGGATATGGTTCGGCTCCGGGGCGATAAGAACATCGGCGAGGAGATCAATAAGATCATCCGCACCCTGGCCGACGAGAAAGACCTTCGCGGCGTTATCGACGTGGCGGATTTCAATGATGAAGACAAACTCGGGTCCGGGAAGGAGATGGTGGACCGGCTCTCGCGGCTCGTCGGGATATTCGCGGGGTTGAACCTGACGGCGAACCGGGCCGAAGGCGATGACTTGTTGGGCGATGCATACGAGTACCTGATGCGCCACTTCGCCACGGAGTCCGGGAAGAGCAAGGGGCAGTTCTACACGCCCGCCGAAGTCTCCCGCATTATTGCCCGGGTGATCGGCATAGAGCCCGATACCCAGCCGAACGAGACGGTCTACGATCCCACGTGCGGTTCCGGTTCGCTGCTTTTGAAGGTGGCCGACGAAGCGCCGCGAGGAATTTCGATCTACGGGCAGGAGATGGACAATGCTACGCACGCCCTCGCCCGGATGAACATGATCCTGCACGACGCAACCACGGCGGATATCCGCAAAGGAAATACTCTCTCGACACCGGGCGTTATTGGGCCGAAAGGCGGCTTGAAGACTTTCGATTTCGCCGTCGCCAACCCGCCGTTCTCCGCGAAGAGCTGGAGCAATGGCGTGGACCCGGACCACGACGAGTACGGGCGTTTCGAGCCGGGTGTGCCTCCGGCGAAGAATGGGGATTACGCTTTTCTGTTGCACGTTTTGGCGTCGCTCACCACTACTGGAAAGGGGGCGGTGATCCTACCTCACGGCGTTCTGTTCCGGGGGAACGCGGAGGCGAATATCCGGCGGTACATCGTCGGCCAGGGCTACATCAAGGGGATCATCGGCTTGCCGCCGAACTTGTTCTATGGTACGGGCATCCCGGCGTGTATCGTGGTGCTGGATAAGGCGAATGCCGGTCACCGGCGGCCCGTGTTTATGGTAGATGCGAGCGGCGGGTTTATGAAAGACGGCAACAAGAACCGCCTCCGCAGCCAAGACTTGCACAAGATCGTGGACGTTTTCAATCATGAGATCGAGCTGGATCGCTACTCGCGCCTCGTGGAGTTCGATGAGATCGAATCGAACGGCTTTAACCTGAACATCCCGCGCTACATCGACTCCGGTGAACCGGAAGACCTGCACGACCTCGGGGCGCACCTCTACGGCGGCATCCCCGACCGGGACATAGACGACCTCGCCGACTACTGGGATATCTTCCCGACCCTCCGCCGCACGCTCTTCGGACCCGGCGACCGGCCCGGATACAGCCACGCCCGCGTACCATCCCCCGAAGTGCGCGACACCGTGCTCGGACACCCGGAATTCGAGGCGTTCACCGACCGGGTTCGGCACATCTTCGAGGGCTGGCGCAAAGCCCACGAACCGACGCTCAAGGCGCTCGATAAGGGCAGCGACCCGAAGGCTCTCATCCGGGAAATATCCGAGGATTTGCTGGTCCGGTTCTCGGATGTCGCGCTGGTGAGCCGGTACGACGTTTATCAGCATCTTATGGACTACTGGGCCGTGACGATGCAGGACGACGTTTACGCCATCGCCCAGGATGGACGGGCCGCCGGGCGTGTCGTGCGGCCCGCCCACGATGGGGAGACGCCGGAGATCGTCACGAAACGGGGCGGCAAGACCGTGCGGTTGGTGGGAGAGTTGATCCCACCGCACCTCATAGCCGCCCGGTTCTTCGCCGAAGACCAAACCGAAGTGGAACGGCTCGCGGCGGCCTCCGAAGCCGCATCCCAGGCGAAGCAGGAGTTCGAGGAGGAACACGGCGGAGAGGACGGACCGCTCGCCGAACTCGACGGCAAACCGAGCAAGGCCAACGTCCAGACCCGCGCAATGGAACTGCGGGCGCTCGCCCTGGAGACCGTCCGGATGTACACCCCCGAATACGAGCAGGCCAACAGCATCAAACGAGCCAGCTTCGGGACCGGGCCGTGGGAGAAGGGACTCCGGGACGACAACGATATCTTCGCCGAACTCGACGCGCTCCACGACTACCTGCGCCTCGTGGACGCCGAAGCGCGGGCCAGAAAAGACCACAAAGTAGCCGCCGAGGCGCTGGACGGGGCCGTTATCTCCAAGTACCCGGACCTGACCGACGGGGAGATAAAGACCCTCGTGGTGGACGACAAGTGGACCGCCGACATAGAGGGCGACGTGTGGGGTGAGATCGAGCGCGTAACCCGTACCGTCGCCGGACGCGTAAAAGCCCTCGACGAACGCTACGCCGAACCGCTCCCCGCCCTCACCGCCGAAGTAGATCACCTGACCGCAAAAGTCGAAGCGCACCTCGAAGAGATGGGCCTCGCCCCATGACCGACGAGACTCCCGCAGTCCACGAAGCCCTCGCCGTCTACGCCCCCGAAACGGTCGAAACCGACCGCGTGCCGCCAGGGTACAAGCAGACTGAGGTAGGTGTGATCCCGGAGGATTGGGAGGTTGCACGACTCTCGGATCTCGTAACATTGGGACCCAAAAACGGCTATTCAGGCCGGAGCGGACAGGATACGCGAGGCACGCCAACTTTGAGCTTGGCTGCTACGTCTTCTGGGCATTTGATTCTTGAAGAGGAGACGGTAAAGCAACTGTACGAAACTATCGATCCACGGTCGGATCTGTTCTTGAAGTCAGGCGACGTGCTCGTTCAGCGCTCGAACACATTAAATCTTGTTGGCACGACGGTCGTGTTCGATGGTCCGTCAGGAGCTTACGTGTATCCAGACTTGATGATGCGGCTGCGCTTCAAGGATAACGCAACTGCACACTGGTTTTGGCGCTATGCTAACAGTGCCGACGGTAGACGATACTTCGTCAGTATTGCTGCTGGTTCCACTGGCAGTATGCCGAAGATAAGCGGTGAAAAGCTGCGAAAGATGCCATTGCCCGCGCCGCCCCTCCACGAACAACGCGCCATTGCCGCCGCGCTGTCGGATGTGGATGACCTGATCTCCGCGCTGGACAGGCTGATCGCCAAGAAGCGGGCCGTCAAGACCGCCGCTATGCAGCAACTCCTCACCGGCAAGCAACGCCTGCCGGGGTTTAGCGGGGAGTGGGAGG
>JBARZO010000299.1:0-1882 GCA_049650165.1 Rubrobacteraceae bacterium | reverse complement strand
GGTGAAAGTCGTGGTAGTGGCCGAGGGCGATGTAATCGAAGGCTCCCTCCAGCATCCCGGAGTGCAAGTGCGCTTCGCCCATCTCGTGCGACTTCGCCTCCAGGCCCGGCACCATCCCGTGCGTCACCATCACGTTGATGTCCGCCCCGCGCTCCGGCGTCACGGCTCCCGCCCCGTTGATGGCCCCGTGAGGCACCAGCGTGACCCCGACGCCTACGTCACCCACCTCCACCAATTCGTAGTCGAGCTCGAAGCCGTGGGCCGAACGGACGTTGACCAGGTTCGCGTACTCCAGGGCCGCGGTCGTGGTTCGGAGCCGCGGCGTCTCGTGGTTCCCGGCGGCGACCAGGTAGGGGATACCCAGTTTGGTGATCCGGAAAGTCTGCTTCAGGAAACCGATGATCACGTGTGTAGCGGGACGCACCGAATCGAACACGTCGCCGGAGTGAATCACGAGGTCCACATCCTTTTCCAGGATGGCATCCACCACCCGCCCGTAAGCCTCCTGAACGTCCACCTCGCGCTGGTTGCGGTTCGAGGCTGGATGCAGCTTCGAGTACCGGGAGTAACCCAGATGCGTATCCGAGATGTGAGCTATACGAACTATGGTCTTCGATGCCTCCCTGGTCTTTAGCCTGCGCTATTCTAGTATTCTAAGCGAAAGTTTGTTTACTTCGACGGCTAGTTTTGTTGTAGGGGGGCGACATGGGGCGGCGTAGAAAACTTTACGATCGAATTGTTAGTGGTCGATCGGACGCAAACATAGCCTTCGATCAGGCTCGTACCCTGCTGTTGCATCTAGGTTTTGAGGAGCGCACCGGAGGAACCAGCCATCATAAGTTCTTCCGTGGAGACCTCGCCATAGAAGCGTTACACATATCTGTACCTCCTCTGGTGGAAAAACATAAGTCGAAGCCAGACTTGTCAAAACCAACCTTCAAATTCCACGCCACAATTCAGCTCGGAAATATGCACTCAGAGCAAATAATTATTCGGTTTGTGTTACAAGCCAGCACAAGATCAAGCAACCAGAGTATCTAATTTCGCAAAGTTTTATTCGCGGGCTCTATCTTGACAGCTTCCGGGAACATCTTTGCTCTTCTCCAGCGCCTTGAAATTCCTATTCCCATGCAGCGGAGTGAATATCCGCAAACTTCCGTTCTCGGAAACTAAACGACGGACACAAGGCTACATATCGTATGTTCCGTATTTGACTTACTCTCGCCGCTTCTCTAGCATATTTGGTGTGATGTGGAGGTTCTCAGGGTGTTGCTACCCAGCAACGCTGCGGAGGTACCAGAAAAAAAAGGCACCCCACCCACCGTGAGGTGGGTGGGGGTGGACGCAAAGCTAGGGACCTCTTTTATAGAGAGGCAGCCTGGCTGCCAAGGGGGTGGAAGAGAGTTGGCTCAACTGCAAGGTGGCTCCTCGTTCTATTGGAAGCCTCCGCGTTTGTCACACGCCTTGTTTGTCTCTTTACGATTCCGGAAGATTCTGCTGTTTCTCATAGCCGCTAGCTGGACCAAGCAAGATAACACTGCGAGGAGGTTGAGATGCGCGTAGCCGCTGGGAGCATTCCTTTCCAAGAAACCGGTGCGATGTACGAGGCACTCGTAAATCAGGTTCCGGCGGTCGTCTACGTGGATGCCGACGATGAGGTAAGCTCAGCCCTTTTCATGAGCCCGCAGGTAGAGGAGATGCTCGGCTACACTCAAGAGGAGTGGCTGGAAGACCCCGGTCTCTGGGTAAAGTTGCTTCACCCCGAAGACCGGGAGCGCGTGTTGGCCGAGGCGAACCGCACTCCGAAGACCGAAGAGCCCTTCGAGGCAGAGTATCGGCTCATTGCCCGCGACGGCCGCACCGTGTGGGTACATGACAATGC
>JBARZO010000298.1:0-5201 GCA_049650165.1 Rubrobacteraceae bacterium | reverse complement strand
GCCGCATACTGATCGAGGACTACGCGGACAGTCTGGACGAGGAAGGTACGGACTACCTCCTACGGATTCAAGGCGCCGGACGACGCATGAGCCAATTTATAGATGATCTTTTGGACCTGTCGAGAGTGACCCGGGGAGAACTGCAGCGTGACACCGTGGATTTGAGTCTCTTGGCCCGGGCCATTGCGGAAGACCTCGAAACGAACCACCCTGGACGCGACGTGGACGTCGTAATCGAGGACGGACTGACCGCCGAGGCGGACCCCAACCTCATGAGGATTGTTATGCAGAACCTCTTCGAGAACGCCTGGAAGTTTACCGGACCTGTGAAGAACCCGAAGATAGAGTTCGGTGGCAGACAAAGTGACGGTGTTTCTGTATTTTTTATCCGCGACAATGGTGTCGGCTTCGACGCAAGCCACGTTGGCAGGCTCTTCGACACTTTCCAAAGACTACACGCCCACGACGAATTCGAAGGTACCGGTATCGGGCTCGCGACCGTGCAACGCATTATTCACCGCCACGGCGGTGAGGTCTGGGCCCAAGGAAACACAGGCCAGGGCGCGACATTTTATTTCAGTCTTTAATTCGGGAAGCACGAGTTTGTCGAGCTACGCTACACAGCCCGACTATCGGCGCGATCTTCGAGGGCTTGATGGTCTAGAACGAAGATTTGCCGGCTGCGGACTTCGATCAGTGCCTCCCGCTGGAGTTCGGTCATGGCCTTCGAGACCGCTTCACGGGTCGAGGCGATCATGTTCGCAAGCTCCATGTGGGTGAGGCGCACGTCGATCAAAGTCTCCCGACCGTTTGGCTCTCCGAACCGATCTGCCAGGCTGGACAACAGGGCCGCCAGTCGGCTGGAGACCTCTCTGTGCAGGAGGGTTACGATGAGCGTGTCTGACTGCTTCATACGCTCCGACATGGCCGAGAATAGTGAGAGCGCGAGGTCCGGGCGGCGTTTTACGAGCCACGCTACGGCGGGCTTGCGTACGGCGGCGACCCGAGCTTCGGTCGAGGCTTCGGCGAACTCGTCTTGTGAGCCGTTCTCCGCGAAGTCCAATTTCCCGAAGACGCCACCATCTTTGAGCAGCGCCACCGTAGCTTCCTTGTAGTCGCCGTAGGTCTTGTAAACTCGCACCGTACCAGAACGTAGGAAATAGAGCTGCTCGTCAGGGTCTCCGGGGGTAAAGATCATCTCTCCCCTTCCGAACTTGCGCTCGACGATCCGCAAGCCGGACTTCTCGAACTCGTGAAGGATGGACGCTTCCGGGGGAATTGTGGGGGCGGCAGGCTCGCCGTTGCTGGGATAAAAAGGATCTCGGGTCAGGACACCCCGGTCCATCGTAGCCAGTACCCCGCCTACCGCCAGCGCGTACAAAGCGGCGGCTGTCTTGGGTTTCCGAAAGATGTCTGCCGCTATCTCTACCAAACGTCCCAGAGAGACATCCAAGCCTCCCTCCCTTCTTAGCTTCCCTGAGTTATATACCCTGTACAGTCCGACAACCACGTTCTCCAGGTTTCATTGCATTGTTCCCGCCGTTATAAACCTTCACTGTACACCTCCAAAGCTATTAAGCAGCGTTTGACGAGTACCCGTGCTGCTTACCAGTCCCGCATCCTCAGATCTGGTGTCAGGAAGGTAAATTTGATTGTGTAACTCGTCCATGCTTTGGTGTATATTCTGCAAAGCTATTTTGCAGTGACGCGCCTGGATAGTTCACTATGCCCTGGCCCGAAGTCTTGGAGGATTGACTTGCCGGAAGAAGTTCTGGTGTGGCGGATGGAGGACGCGTCAATAGGCGGTTCGGGGCTCGCCGCCCGCCCTCACGAAGCGCGGGGATGGAACCGGACCATTTGAGCAACCTCAATGGCCGCCCCGATATATTGTTCGCCACCGTCGCCATCGGTGGGGGTCACGTGGCTACGGCCCACGCTATGGCCGAGGCTATAGAGCGCCAGTACCCGGGAAGATTCGAACTTCGAGTCTCGGATTACATGAAAGACGTCGGCGCTACCTTCTTCGACCGGCGTCATAAAGGTTTCTGGCGGCGGGCGCTGCGCTCTCCACTGCTGGCCCGCTCCGGACAACGGTTTATCGACTCTTTCCCGAAAGCAACGGTCTCCGGCCAGCGAATCCTCATACGGAGCTTTGTCCGGGCGGCCGCAAAAGACCTGACCGAACGCGCTCCGGACTTGATCGTCTCCAACCACGGTCTCGTAACTTCGGGGCTGGCCGAGGCCAAGCGTATCTCGGGGTTGAAAGTGCCCGTACTCACTTTCGCCACCGAACCACACGACATCAGCGCTTATTGGGCTGAACCACATGCGGATCACATCGTCGCCCCGACAGAGGAGGTTAGGCGGGATCTCCTCCGGTTCGGAGTGCCTTCGGACAAATTGGATGTCGTCGGATACCCGGTGCGACAGGCCTTTCTGAGCCCTCCAAGAAAAGAAGAAGCCCGCCAACGTCTTGGCCTCCAGGATCGCTTTACCTGCCTGGTCTCGTTCGGGGGAGAGGGATTAGGCCGTAATCAGCAGCCTCTTATAAAAACTCTACTTGACTCTAACGTTTCCCCCCAAGTCGTCGTGGTAACCGGGCGCAACGAAGTTCTCCGGAAGAAGCTACTGAAAGCGTACGCCGGAAATGACCGGCTGAAGGTAGAAGGTTTCGTGGAAGATATGGCCTCCTATCTGGCGGCGGCTGACGTGTTTGTGGGGAAGGCCGGCCCGGCCTCGGTCTACGAGGCTCTGGCCGTCGGACGTCCCGTGCTCCTCACCGGGTATACCGGCTTGAATGAACGGGGCGTTCTCCGCTTCGTCGAGCGCGAAAGATTGGGATACTACGTAAAAACTTCGGGTACGCTGCTCCGTATGATTCAGCGATACGCCGAGGAGCCTGCTCTCTCTGCGGAAGTTGTGTTGCGGTGCCGGGCGTTGGGCATCGAGGATGCGACCGAGCGTATGGCTCGCTACGTGGCCCGCTACGCTTCGCAATGCGGAATGTAACGTGCTCCGCGGCTCTCTTGTCCGCACGCTAGTCGTCCTTTCGCTGAGCCTCGTACTCGGTCTCGCCGGGCTTTACCTGGTGGCCGGGGCCGAATTGTTTCGGGTCGAAACCTACCGGATGAAGAATGTTGGGCCGTGGATCTTTGCCGTGTGCGGGGGGGCTTTTCTCGCGGAGTGGCTGATGCCCGCAGTGAGGCTGCAGCTCCTGGGTCGAAACCAGAGCGTCAAACTCTCTTATTCGTCGGCGTTGCTGGTGCATCTAATCTCCGTCTTCGGGGCGCTCGTTACACCGGGCAACGCGGGAGGTGGGCCGACCGCCGCCGTAGCACTCAATAGGATCGGTCTACCCTTCGGCAAGAGCCTCGGGATCGTGCTGCAAGTCTTTATCCTGGACCTTTTCTTTTTCGCCTGGGTCGTCCCCCTAAGCCTGGCCTACCTGCTCATCTCGGACACTGTCGAGCTACCAATTGCTATCGAAGCCGTCGGCCTTGGCATGGCCGCCCTGGCGCTCGCCGGGGCGGTGGCGCTCGGGCGTTATCCGCGGCCGGTAGTGGCTTTGCTACTGGCGGCTTCGAATTGGCGGGCCGTTCACAAGTTTGAGGTCCGAATACGCGGCGTCGCCCGAGACTACTATCGAAGTTCGAGGTCTTACGGGAAGACTCCCGCCCTGCTGAGGGCGGTGCTAAACACCGTTACCGCCATACACTGGCTCGCCGCTTTTGTTTTGTTCTGGGGGTTTCTAGAGCTATATGGTGTTGACTTAAGCCTCGCCGTTACGTTGGCGCTGCTGAATATCCTCACGCTGGTCTCCTTGTTCGTCCCAACGCCCGGTGGTGCGGGCTTTGTGGAGGCCGCCGTCGGTCTGAGTGTCGGGTCTTACGCGGTGAGCGGCAGCGTGGCCGGGGCATTGCTTCTCTGGAGGGTACTGGCTTTCAATATCATTTTCCTGGTCGGTCCTTTTGCGGGCTGGCTGCTTTATCTGCGGGCGGGCGGTGGAGCCCCGAAGTCCGGGCAAAAAAAACGTCTCTGACGGGGGTAGGGACTAGGGACATAATCCTGGCCGGTATGGCGTCAAGGGTGCCGAGCCGCCGTGCAGGAGCCCGCCGTGAGAGGGCCATCTTCGTAATGAATTCCGCGACCTTCTCCGGCTTCGTGGCGTTCGCTGTGCCCCACAGTGGGCTCTTCAGGAAGGATTCCAGGTAACCGCCCCAGCCGTCTGCGCCGGTAGAGATCTTCTCTCGCAGCAACGCCTGGGCCTTGCCGGCAAAGGGCGTGCTCATTGCACCGGGCGCCACGACCATGACTTCCACACCCCAGGGCTTGAGCTCCATCCGCAGCGCGTCGGACAGTGCTTCGAGGGCGTATTTAGAAGCCGAGTACGCGCCCATAAACGGCGTCACGATAAACCCGTTCGTCGAGGTGACATTCAGAATGCGGCCCCACCCGCGCCGCCGCATCCCCGGCGCGATAGCCTGGGCCAACTTCAAGGGACCGTAGGTGTTCACGTCGAACTGCAGCTCTACCTCCCCGAAATCCTGGCGCTCTAGGGCATCCGGCTTCGCTAACCCCGCGATGTTGACCAACAAATCCACGGGACCGCTCTCAGCTTCTATCTCCTTGATGGCGGTCGCGATGCTCGCATCGGAAGTCACGTCGAGCGCGAGAGAATGGACGCCCGATAGTCCTTCCGGCATTCCCAGATCCGTCGCCCAGACTGTGACGCCCGCATCCCGCAGTTTTAAGGCCGTCTCTCGTCCCAGGCCGCCCGCCGCGCCCGTGACCAGCGCCACGGAGGCACGCTTCAACCGGCCCGAATGCCGCAGCCAGGCCGCCGTCTCGCGCATGCCTTCTTCTAGGCCGAATTCAGGCTCGAAGGCCAGCATGCGACGAGCCTTCTCACTACTGAAAACTGCCCGGCTCGTCATGACGCCGACCATCTTTGAGACTACTTTCGGACGGCGTCCCAGGGCGCGTTCGGCACGCTCGGCGGCCCGGGCGCCACCGTGGGCCAGCGGGGCCGGTATCCGGTGCAGGCTCTTTCCAGACATTCTTGCGTAGAAGCCCAGGAACTCGTTCCAGGTCTCGGAGCCGGCGCCGACGTTGAAAGTCTCGCCGGCGGCTTCCGGGGTAAAGGCCGCCAGTTCGAAGGCGCGGGCCACGTCTTCGACGAAGACCGGGTCTACGAGGTCTTC
>JBARZO010000297.1:0-8190 GCA_049650165.1 Rubrobacteraceae bacterium | reverse complement strand
GATCTCATGTTTCCCGTCTTCGAGGGCGGCGTCTTCGGCCACCTTGAATTTCCAGGTACCGCCGTTGGCGTCGACCGCGGAGATTCGGTCGTTCCCATCGAAGATCGCCACCTCGCTGCCGGCTTCGGCCTCGCCGGAGAGGGCGGGGTTGGCGTCGCGCGTTACGTCGTCGGTGTCCGAGGCGCCGGTGTCGCTGCCCGCGTCGAGGTCGACGGTCGGGGAGCCCGGGGGTGTCGTGTCCCGAACGGTCAGGACGAAGTCGTCTGAGGCGCCGAGGTCTCCGTCGTCTACCTTGACCGAGATCCCGACTTTGCCGAAGAGGTCCTTCGCCGGTGTAACCCGAACCGTCCGGTCACCGCCCGTGCCGCCGAACTCTATGCCCGAGTTGGGGACGAGTTCGGTATCGTCGGAGGAGCCGAAGAGTTTCAGGTCGACCGCCGGGGTATCGACGTCCCGCACCGTGAAGGGAATGGGGTCGGTCGGGGTGTCCTCGTCGGTCGCGTTGTCCGGGATGTCGGAGATTTCCGGCGCGTCGTTGACGGCCCGGACCGTTACGGTGGAGGTCGCCGCTTCGGAGTCCGCGTCACCGTCGTTTGCCACAAAGGCGACGGTTCGATCCGCCGTCGCCGGGTCCTGGGACGAATTTTCGTAGGCGACCGTCCGGAGGACCTTCTGATAGTCGTTCGTGGGGGCCGGCCCATTCAGGCGCAACTCGCCTGCCGGGCGGTCGTAGTTTACGGAGATGCCGGTTCCGGAGGCGCCGGCCGTGAGCGTCTCGGCCTCACCATCGGGCCGATCCCGGAGGGTTACGGTGGCCGATTGTATCCGTTCGCTATCCACGTCGGCCACGGAGAGGGCGTTCCCGTCAGCGACGGAGACAGGGTCATCCCCTTCCGTAAAGGTCGCGGAGTGGCCGGTGCCGTTCGCGCCGCCGTTCAGGTCGAGGACCGGCGGGTCGTTGACGGCGGCCACTTCTACCTTGACGGTGGTCGCCGGGGAGCAAGCATCGTCCTCGTCACACGCCTCGTAGGTGAAGGAGTCGGCGCCGTTGTAGTTACCGTTCGGCTCGTAGGCGAACGAGCCGTCCTCAGTGACTTCGGCGGTGCCGTGGTCCGGGGCGGAGACCCTGCGGGCCGTGAGCCCGTCCTCGCCACGGTCCGAATCATTAGCGAGCAGGCCGTCGCCGGCGGCGACGGAGAGCCTCGTATCCTCGTCCGTAGAATAATCTCCCTGTGCCGGATCTCCGGCGGCTTCGGGTGCTGCGTTTGAGACGTCCACCTGCAAGGCGTCATCGGCGGCGGCACCATCCTCGTCCGTCGCGGAGACGGCCACAGAGGAGGTTGCCGGGCCGTCAGGGAAGCGGCACTGGAGAGAGCCGCCCGTGGAGGTCTTTGTCGGCGTGCCTGACAGCGTCCCACCGGTCCCGCAGTCGGGAAATCCACTCTTGACGGTGAACGTGTCCTGGCCCGGGTCGGCGACGGTATAGTCGAAAGCTTTGGTCTGTCCCTCGTCGGCGTTCGCCGGGCCGCTAAGGTCGAGGGTCGGGGCCACGTTGGAAACCGTAACGGTCCGCGAAGCGCTGGTGGAGTTGTTCGAGGCGTCGCCGTCGTTGGCGCTTACGGAGACCGCAGAGGACGAGGGGCCGTCGGGAAAACGGCACTGGAAGCCGTTTGCCTCGGGCGTGTCTATCTTTGTGGCGTTGGGACCGCAGTTCTCGGTGATCGTCGGGTTGGGGTCGTCGCCGGGGTCTGTGATCCCGTACGAATAAGACTTCGTCTGGCCCTCGGCGGCGGTCGTTGGCCCGTCCAGGGTGACGGCTGGCGCGACGTTGGCGACGGTAACGCCTCTTGTGGCGACGTTGCTGTTTCCGCCGTCCTCGTCCGCGACCTGCATCCTTACCGTCGGGGAGGAGGGGCCGTCGGGGAAGCGGCACTGGAAGGAGCCGGCGGTCGCGCCCGTCTGAAGCGAGCCCGAGACGAAGGTGCCGCCGGTGCCGCAGTCGGGGAAGCCGCCGCGCACCGAGGGCGTATCCTGGCCCGGGTCCGTCACGGTGAAGTCGTAGGACTTCGTCTCGCCCTCGTTGGCCGTGGCCGGGCCGCTGAGGGTGACCGTCGGCGCCACGTTCGCGACGGCGACGCTCTGGGAGGCGGTGTTGCTGTCGAGGCCGCGAGAGTCCGTGACCTGAACGCGGACGTTCGGGCTGGCAGAACCGTCAGGGAAGCGGCACTGGAAAGAGCCACCCGTGGAAGTCTTTGTCGGCGTGCCTGACAGCGTACCGCCGGTGCCGCAATCCGGGAAGCCGTTCTTGACGGTGAACGTGTCGCCGGCGTCGGTATCCGCAACCGTGTAGTTATAGGTCTTTGTCTCGCCCTCGTTGGCCGTGGCGGGCGGGGTGGTCAGGGTGACGGTCGGGACGCTGCTGACCGCTATGTCGTCCACGCCCACCCACTCGTCCGTACCGACGGCGTTGGCAGATCCGACGCGCACCTGAACGACGGCCTGGTTCTCGGCGGCGGCAGGAAGTGTCACCCTCACCTGTGTCGTCTTTGTCGCCGTGCTCTGCTCGGTGGCGTCTGCGACGTAGCCCGCGGGCAGGTTCGTGTAGTTGCCAGAGGAGCCTACCCGGTACTGCAAGATCATCTGCTGCTGGGCGTTATCCGCTGAGCCGTCGATGTCGCGCAGTAAGTATGAGACGTTTACGTTCCTCTCGCCCGTGGTGTTCAGGTTCAACACCAGGTGGGGAAGGTCGGCCGTGTCGGTGGGCTGAAGTGCGACGGTGGGGTTGGTGATCTGGAACTCCGCCACCCCGCCGGAGGTGTTGGTGTTTGGGTTGGTCTGGTTGGCGCTGACGTTCAGGCCCGTAGGAGCCCCGTCAGCCACCGTTCCCTGCGGGTCCGAGCCGGGGGTGAAAGTTATGTCGCCGCCCAGGTAGCCGTTGATGCCGGGCACGTTGTCCCACTTGTCGTTCTTGGAGATCTGTCCCGTGTCCGTCCAATTCTGGGAGAACGGAACGTTCTGGGCGGTGCCGTTGGCCCGGGCGGGCGCAGTCAGGGTGAAGGAGATCGCCAATAGCACCAGGGCGAGCAAGGCCGCCCGAACGACGACCCATCTCAAGTTACTTAAAACGACATCTCTCATCTCGACACCGACACAAAACGTCCGACGCATCAACCGACCAACTTTCTCTTCCCACCGAAGGAACACCGCCGATCGGATCCGGATGCGGAACTTATTTCTACATTCTTGACCGCGTCCAGCCTACTGGCAGACTTGATTCTATGTTTTGTACAAAGGCATTTCGTCTATCCAAAGGTGTATGTTTTCTCCGTTTCCCGGGCTCTTGGGCCTGTAGAGGGCCTGTATAAGTCTACGTTGCGAGGTGGTTACGGGGGGCGGGGCCTGATGGATCAGGTTTCCTTGGAGACCAGCCCGATCCTGATGGCTTGTACGGCGGCCTGGGTGCGGTCCGAGACGCCTAATTTGGAGATGACGCGGTGTACGTGGGTCTTGACGGTACCGACGCTCAGCACCAGTTCTTCCGCTATGCGAACGTTGTTGTAACCCCGGGCGATGTGGCCGAGAACTTCGAGTTCCCGCCCGGTCAGGGCATTTATCGCCGCTTCGCGCTGCGAACGGGCTTCGGCAACCTGCTCCGGCTTACCTTCCGCTTCGGGGAGGTTGCGCAGCAGCCGCATCGCCATCCCCTGGTCGAGGATCGGCTCAGCCCTTAAGACGGCTCGGACGACCTCCGTCACCCGAAGCAGCGCGTTTCGCTTTAGGACGAAGCCCGCCGCCCCCGCCCGAACGGCGTCGAGGAGGTAGTCGGGGTCTTCGTAGGCCGTGAGGACCAGAACGGCGACGGTCGGGAACTGGCCTTTGATCTTCCGGGTCGCCGTGAGGCCGTCCATCTCGGGCATCTGGACGTCCATCACCACGAGGTCCGGCTCCAGCCGCCGGCAGATCTCCACGGCCTCCCGGCCGTTCACCGCCTCCCCAACGACTTCGAGGTCCGGCTCCCGGGCGAGCACCTTCTTGATCCCCACCCGGATCATGTCGAGGTCGTCGGCGAGTACCAACCGCGCCGGACGCCCGCCTTCCAACTACCTCACCCCAGCCAAACTTACGTGTTGCATCCCGCATGCAAGACTCCGGCCCGATGTGCGATAAGGTAGTGTCACAATTATTTCATTCTAGACCGGCCTCTACTCCCCAGGCAACTTTTTCCAGCGGATGTTTTCGGCCCAGAAGAGTCGGCTAATGCTCG
Source organism: Rubrobacteraceae bacterium (assembly GCA_049650165.1). Taxonomy (GTDB): domain Bacteria; phylum Actinomycetota; class Rubrobacteria; order Rubrobacterales; family Rubrobacteraceae; genus SIRX01. The sequence goes on along the minus strand of JBARZO010000297.1, from coordinate 3,926 downwards.
ACCGCGAGACCGGCTTCAAGCTCGTCGACAAACTGGCGGGCGGTGCGTCCGGAACGCCCCGCCCGCCACCGGTCCCACAGGAGGGCTTGCTCGGTGAGTTCTTCTGGGGAGATTTCGAGGCCGCGCCTTTGTACGAGACCCCGCACTATCTCCAGGTACTGTTTCTGGTCCGGCGCGGGGAACGTAACCCTCAGGCCAAAGCGGGCCGCTAGAGAGAGTTTCTCTTGCATGGTGTCGCGGGCGTGAACATCGTCACCGTTTTCTTCGCGGTCCGAGAAGCTCTCCCGGATTATGTTGCGACGGTTGGAGGTGGCGTAGAGGCGCACGTTCTCCGGCGGCGCTTCGACGCTGCCCTCCAGCAAAGCTTTGAGCGACTTGTACTCGACCTCGTGTTCCTCGAAAGAGAGATCGTCCACAAAGAGGATGAAGCCTGGCCCACGGTTTCGCAGTTTGTTCAGCACTTGCGGCAGGTCTGCGAGATCTTCTTTCGCGACCTCGACGAGTCGCAGACCACGATCCGAGTACTCGTTGAGCAGAGCCTTCACGGTCGAAGACTTCCCGGTCCCGGGGAGACCGTAGAGCAGAACGTGCTGTGACGGTGAACCGGCTAGCAGCCGCTCGGTGTTTTTGAGCAGGGGCTCTTTCTCATCCTCGTAGCCGACGAGCTCCGCGAGGCGGGCCGGGTCCGGGTTTGTTACGGGATAAAGGTGTCCTTCTCTCCATCGAAATGCCCGGTAACGGGCGAAATCACCAGCACCGTGTCGGGAGTAGTAATCTGCCAGAAGCTCCGCGCACGCGCCCCAATCCTCGCTTCCGGCCAGTTTGCGGGCTACGGTATGTCGCGCGGAATCCTCATCCGGCACCGGCATCGCCCACGGGACCCATAGCTCGGTCAGGCCCGGTACGGCGTCCTCGATCAGACCAAACACAGCTTCGGCGTCGAGCTCGAATAAGCTTTGTAGCGTGCGGAGGTCGAGTCGAGCCTGCCCGAGCAAAAGGTATCCCGGTTCTCCACGCTCCGCGTTCAAGCTGAACGAGTTCTCGCTATCCAGGATGCGGCCCACCAGGTAAGATTGCCAGGCGTCGGGCAACAGGGTTCCGGAGTCGAGGGCCAGCCCCTCCCACAGCCGTCCAAACGTGTCGGCCACGAGGCCCTGGGACGGACTCTCTTCGGCTAACATTCCCAACAACGCAAGGAAGTCCCTGGACTCCGGCGAGTCCAGAACTTCCCGAAAAAGCGCCATGCCCCTGGCCCTCGTTAGCAACCGTGTAGTAGCCACTCTCTCCATGCCGGGCAACTCTAGCACGTAGAGCTGTTGGTTATGTACGTTGGCTAGGGTGAAGTTTCGTGCTCATCACCGCCCGGAGCCCGCGCCACATTCACGGGCCATCTCCTTTGCGGAGTCTCGTCCTACGTGTAGATGTCACGCCGCCGGAAGATGAGCACCGCGAGCCCCACGAGCGCGAGAACAACTGCGGTTATGCCGACGAAGTTCGCCCAATCCATCCCGTCTATCGCGACTTGTCCGTAGTAGTAGAGGACGGAATATGGCTGCAGGTACTCCAGGTCCTCCGAGACGTTGCCCATGACGTTCATCATGAACATTGCGAATAGGAGGAAGCCGGGGGCGGCTATGGCGAGCACCCGCCGGTGGAAGATGGCCGAGCATAACAGGGCGACTCCTCCAAAGAGCAGGCCGGTCGGCCAGATGTTCAGGAAAGCCTCGGCTGTGGTGGCGAGGGTGAGGTCCACATCCATCAGCAATGCCGTAACCCAGGTCAGGACTCCCGCTATGGCGAGGATAGCCAGGAACGACAGGGCCGTGGCGACGAAGTTGCCGACTACGAGCTGCCAGCGGGGCAGCGGGTTACCGAGCAATATGTCTATCGAGCCCCGCTCTTCGGCCCCCGCGACAGCACTGGCTGCGGCCAGGATGGTAAAGAACGCCAATGCCAGCGGCGCCAGGTAGAAGACCTGAGAATCCAGAAAAGCCTCTATGGTACCGAGGCTAGAGATCCCGAAAGCATCCAGCATACCTTGAGGATAAGCGTCTAAGAGCTGGTCCATCTGCTCCGCATCCGCGGCGAAAGTAGTGAAAGTGGCCGTCAATGCGGCGCTGTAGAGACCGAACACAAAGCCCCAAATGAGTACGCCCCTCATCTGCAAGCTCAACAGGTGCCGGACTAGAGTCGTTAGAGTGCCGGACGGCTTTCCGCTCTCTACCTTCCACCTCTCGTCTTCTTTACGAACCTGGGCGGTGCTCATACCTTCTCTCCTTTCTTGCCCATCTTGTCAACGGTTCTCTCGACGGTCTGCTCGACGATCGCCTCTATCGCCTGCTGTAGAGCCTGCCCCGCATCCGCCGCCGACATGTTTGTTCCGTTGCCGTTGTGCGAAGCGCCCCGCTCGGGAACCCGCTCGGTGCGGTAAGAAGAACTCTGCGCGCGCTGCGTGGTCGCCTCACGGCTGTTCTTCGAAGGGCTATGTCCGCTTTGATCGGAGATACTCTGGGCGCTAGTTCCCCCGTTGCCCCCGTTCGTCTTACGGCCGCTTCCGTCACCGCTGTAGTAGGCCAGGAAGATCTCCTCTAAGCTCGGACGCTCGTACATCATGTCCACCAGCTCGTGGCGGGCGGCGAGCTTTATCATGTCGTCCAGGTTGCCGTGCAGGTCGAACGTAAGCTCCGCGCCGTCCCGGCTGAACCCGTCCACGCCTTCGAGGTTTTCGAAACGCCCCGCTTCCTCGCCTCCGAGTTCCTCAGCAAAGATAAGGTTTACGTGCCGGAAAGACTTGTTGATCAGGTCGTGCGTGTTCTCTACTGCGGTCAACTCACCCTCGCGGATGATCCCGACCCGGTCGCAGATCCGCTCTACCTCGTTTAGCGTATGTGAGGAGAAGAAGACGGTCCTTCCTTCCTCCTTGACCTCGCGGATGATCTCCAGGAACTCCTCCTGCACCAGCGGGTCGAGGCCGCCGGTAGGCTCGTCGAGGATTAGGAGCGGTGGACGATGGAACATGGCCTGCACGAGACCTATCTTCTGCTTGTTGCCCCGGCTGAGACGCCGCATCGGACGCTTCAAGTCCGCGTCTATACGCCCGGCGATCTCGTAGGCGTAGTCGAGGTTCCTTACTCCCCGCAGACGGGCGAAGAACTTCAAGAGTTGATCTCCGGTCATCCTATCTTCCAGCGTGAACTCACCCGGCAGGTTGCCGACCATCGAGCGGATGGCGACGCTATTCTTCTCGATGTCCATTCCGAGGATCTCTGCTCGTCCATCGGTAGGCTTCATGAAGCCCAGTAGCGTTCGGATGGTGGTGGTTTTGCCGGCGCCGTTGGGGCCGAGAAATCCGAAGACCTCGCCCTCGTTTACGGTCAGGTCTACGTTCTTTATGCCCCGATCCTTGCCGTAGGTCTTGGTTAGCCCGCTGGTCTCTACTACTGCACCCATGTGGCCTCCTTCTTCTTGTCTTGCTCCCACCGCTCTAGGACGGCGGGCAATTCTTTCTCCCAATACGCATAGAACTCGTGCATCTCTTGTAGGTTGAGCTGAGCCTCTGGACTATCGGAGGTCGCGATATCGAGCCCTCTCTCGGCCATCTGCCGGAACTTGGCGAGGGTTTCCAGTTCGCGGCGCATCAACTCGTCCCAGGCGCCGAGTTTCATTCGGAAGTAATCCCTTCGCTCCCCACGCTTGGTAAGCCGTTGTACGAGCCCCATTGTGACCAACATCCGGGTCGCAGAGCTGATCGAACCGCGACTCGCATGAAGAGCCTCCGCCAACTCCTCCGCAGAAAGCTCGGGCGGATCCGAGATCAAGAGTACCCCCAAAACCCGACCCACCATCCTCGGCAACCCAAACCACTAGAACATGAGACCGAAATCCTCAGCGTAACTCGCCCGCTCCTCGTCCATACACTACCTCCA
>JBARZO010000296.1:0-8509 GCA_049650165.1 Rubrobacteraceae bacterium | reverse complement strand
CGAACAGGTCTTCCAGAGAAGGCGAGAACGGCGGCGGCGTGTGCGGCGCGGTCACCATCTTGGGGGCGGCCTTCAGATCGTCGAAGCAATTCTGGCTCACGAGGGCGCAGATGTCCGTCGCCATGTTGCAGCGCGGGTTCGACTCGTCCACGACCACGAGACGACCCGTGTTCTCGACGCTCTCGTAGATGGTTTCCTCGTCCAGCGGGGAGGTCGTACGTGGGTCCACGATCTCACACTCTATCCCCTCGTCAGAGAGCGCCTCTGACGCCTGCTCCGCCATCCCGACCATGCGCCCGATGGCGACTATCGTGACATCATCTCCTTCGCGTACGAACTCGGCCTCTCCCAACGGTATTTCGTAGGATTCTTCGGGGACTTCGCCCTCGACCGCGTAGAGGACTTTGTTCTCGAAGAAGATTACGGGGTCATCGTCCCGGATCGCGGCGATCATGAGTCCCTTCGCATCGTATGGGTTGGACGGAACTACGACCTTTAGGCCCGGTATGTGAGTGAAGATAGGGTAGAGGCTCTGGGAGTGCTGGGCCGCGGCCCGGATGCCGGCACCGTACATGGTCCTTATTACCATCGGGGTTACGGCCTTACCGCCGAACATGTAGCGGAATTTGGCGGCCTGGTTGTAGATCTGATCGAAGCAAACCCCCATGAAGTCCACGAACATCAACTCCGCGACGGGACGTAGACCCGAACAAGCCGCCCCGGCCGCCGCCCCGATAAACGCCGACTCGCTGATGGGTGTATCGAGGATCTGGTTCGGAAACTTGCCGTAGAGCCCCTTGGTGACGCCCATGACGCCGCCCCAGGCATCCATCTCACCCGGACTACCCGTACCGCCGACATTGTCCTCCCCGAAGACGACCACCGTTTCGTCCCGCTCCATCTCCTGCTCAAGAGCCTCGTTGATCGCCTGCATAAACGAAATCGTGCGCGCCATAGTTCCTCCTTTTACTCGTGCTGCTTACTCATGTGCAAGAGACTTCATAGTTCCATTGCGGTGAGACGGCGGAGACTCTCTGGTCTACGAGGTCCACTAGCCAGACCATCCCGGTAACGGGTCCGGTCTCCCCACCGATAGCGCAGACGGCGCCCTCATACCCGCTTTGCTCTAAAGGGACCGGATCATAGAGTTCGACGGTGACTCTGGCAGTCAGATGACTTTGCTTGCCCGTAGTTCTTACTCCACCGAGATTCTTTGCCTTCATAACCTCCGTGACCTCGAAGTCGTTCTGTCTAAGAAAATCCTGTAGACGCTGATCAGCCAGCGCGATGTTCACGGCTTGACGCACCTTGGCGGTCCTCAACTTCTGCCAGTCATCAGGCTGCATGGACTGCGGATCGTAGGCCGGAACCTCGATGCGATCCTCGGCCTTTTTGGTCTCATCCGTTTTTGGAGCGGTGGTGTCCACAGAGGAACCGGTGCCTTCTTTCGAGGGCGCAGATTCGGCATCATTCGCTACGGCACAGCCGAATAGTAGCGTCGTGCTCGTCAAGAGAACCGCCAAAACCTTTGTCCTCGTTACGCTATCCCGCTTTTTAGTAGCTAACGTAGACGTCGGTGAGTAGCTTGTCGGGGTCCGGTTCGGGGGCCGCTTTCGCCTCTTCGACGGCTTCGTCTATGAGCTGTCCTACCTCTTCGTCAATCTGGTCCAGATCCTCATCTTCGAGGAGATCGGCGGAGGTTGTGCGCTTGCGGAACAGGTCGAGGCAGTCTTTCTCGTTGCGGATATTCTCTACCTCGTTCTCGGCCCGGTAGGCCTGGGCGTCGCCCTCGAAGTGTCCGTAGTAGCGGTTGACTTTACACTCGATCAGGGACGGTCCGCCACCCTCGCGCGCCCGCCGGATCGCTTCTCCCGCCGCCTCGTGGACCGCGAAGAAGTCGTGGCCGTCCACGACGATGCCCGGCATCGAGAAACCGTCCGCCCGCTTGGCGATGTCTATGCCTTTGGACGAGAATGCCTGGGCCGTGGCCTCGGCGTAGCCGTTATTCTCCATGATGAAGACGCACGGCAGATCCCAAGCGGAAGCTAGGTTCAAACTCTCCAAAAAGGTGCCCTGATTCGCCCCGCCGTCGCCGGTAAACGAGACACCGACCTGACGTGTGCCACGAACTTTGGCTGATAGACCGACGCCGCAAACCAGCGGTGGCCCGCCGCCCACGATGCCGTTCGCCCCAAGCATCCCCTTTTCGAGGTCGGCGATGTGCATGGAGCCGCCCTTGCCCCGGCAGATGCCCTCGTCTTTGCCGTAGATCTCCAACATCATTCCCTTGACGTCACAGCCTTTGGCGATGGAGTGGCCGTGCCCCCGGTGGGTGCTGGCTACGTAGTCATCGCCGTCGAGGTGAGCCATCACACCGGTAGCTATGGCTTCTTCACCTGCATAAAGATGCACGAAACCGGGGATCTCACCCGTCGCGAACTCCGTGTGTAGCCGTTCCTCGAACTCCCGGATCGTGCGCATCGTCCGGTAGGCGTCCAGCAGTTGCTCCTTACCAAGCTCCTGCGCGCCGGCAACCTCCGTCATAGAGCCTCCTTTTTCTTTTTCCCCGTGTAGCATAAGATACGATATACAGGAGGTTGGTCTCTGTCAAGAAAGCGGCTGACTCCAGTCGTCCTCTATTGCATCTGTGTGCTGCCCGAGCGTTGGCGGCGGCAAGCGAACCGGTGGACGCTTTCCATTTATAAGCACCGGGGACGCGAGTAGCTCCAGTTCGCCAACCGTTGGGTGATCCACCTTCTGCAAGATGCCTGAGCTGAGTACGTGGGAGTCTGAGAACACGTCCGCCAGGCTGTTGACCGGGCCGCACGGCACTCCGGCCTCACGGATGACAGAGATCCACTCTTCTGCGGTGCTCTCCGAGAATTCTTCTTGCAGTATCTTTACCAATTCCTCGCGGTTCTCGACCCGGTCGGGATTGGTAGCGTAGCGTGTGTCTTGCGCCAATTCCTCTCGACCTATCGCCTCACACAGCTTCTCGAACTGGTCATCGTTGCCGACGGCCAGTGCGATGGGCTTGTCAGAGGTTTCGAAGGTCTCGTAAGGGACGATGGTGGGATGGGCGTTGCCTAGACGACCTTTATCTTCTCCGCTTACCAGATACTCCTGGCCGCGATTGGCGAGCCAGCTTAGGGTGCTCTCGAAGAGCGGGACTTCGATGCGGGCTCCCTCTCCCGTGACGTCGCGTTGGTGGAGCGTTGCGAGGATCGTGTTCGCCGCATACAGGCCGCAGACGATATCCGCTATGGCGACGCCGACCTTCGTGGGTTCTCCATCAGGTTGGCCGGTTATGCCCATGATGCCTGCCCGAGCCTGGATCAGGAAATCGTAGCCGGGACGATCCTCTTCTTCTCCGGGACCGAAGCCGGTTATGGAACAGTAGATGAGATCCGGGTTTTCCTCTTTCAGCGTCTCGTAGCCAAGGCCGAGCTTCTCCAGGGCTCCACGACGCATGTTCTCTATGAGCACGTCTGCGCCGGCTGCCAGACGTTTTATCCGTTCCAGATCTTCCTCGTTCTTGAAATCCGCGGTGATAGAGTGTTTGTTCCGGTTGACGGAGAGGAAGTAGGCTGACTCGCCTCCAGCGAAGGGTGGACCCCAGTAGCGGGTGTCGTCGCCGCGACCGGTCCTCTCCACCTTGATCACCTCGGCGCCCATATCCCCCAGCACCATCGTCGCGTATGGTCCGGCCAACACCCGCGAAAGGTCCAGCACTTTTACTCCGCTGAGCGGTAACTTTGTGTCGGACATTATCTGCGACTCCTTCCTTATCCCCGGTTCGGAACGAGGACCAGCTTGCCGAAGAAGTTCTTCTCCTTGAAGTCTTCCTGGGCCTGTTTTATCTCCGACAGTGGATAGGTTCCGGCCAGGAGTGGTTTTATCTTTCCGGTCTCTATATAGCCCACCAGGTCCGAGAACTCCTCGTGCGTGCCGCCGGTAGAGCCGATCAGCTCCAGGTGCTTTAGATATAAGGTTCGGAGATCCAGGCTAACCATCGGACCGGCGATGGCTCCCGCCGTCACGTAGCGACCCAGCGGCTTGAGGACGCCCAGCAACTCCGCGAAGATACCGCCTCCTACTACATCCATCACCACGTCGAACTGACCTCCGCCCACGGCGTCTAGCGCAGCCTCCGTGAGGTTTCCCGCCCCCCGCGTAACGACTGCCTCAGCACCGAGATCCCGAGCCAAGGCTTCTTTGCCCGGACCGACCAGCGCAACTACCCGCGCCCCGCGTACCCGGGCGAGCTGCACCAGCGCAGACCCTACGCCGCCCGATGCGCCCGTAATGAAGATCGACTCATCCTCCGTTACCCGGGCCCGGTTTAGCATGTGCTCGGCGGTGAGGTAGGCCGTCGGGAAGGTGGCGAGCTCTTCGTCGGTGAGCGTGGTGCTTATCTCGTGGGCATTCTCCGTCGGGACGGTAACGTATTCAGCGAATCCTCCATCCCGTTCGCTCCCGATAATATCAGCGTTTACCAGACCTTCCTCACCGCCGGAGTAGATCCCGAAATCTACGAGTACCCGCTCGCCGATACGGGATTCCGGGACGCCGTTCCCAACCCCGGCTATATGTCCGGCGATATCCAGTCCTTGTATTCGTGGGAACCCCATCGACTCCCCCCGTCGCCAGCCACCCGACGATTCCGGATCATCTTCAGAGCCGTAGGCACCTTCGCGGGTCCAGATGTCGGTATTGTTTACACCCGCAGCACCGACTTCTATAAGCACCTCTCCTTCGACGGGCTCCGGTGTCGGTACGTCTTCTCGATACTCCAGCTTCTCCGGGCCTCCGTGCCCGGTGAGACGTACGGCTTTCATGATTTTGGGAGGTCCTTTCTCTATTTTCTATTACTCACTGCTGCGACGATTTGCATAACGAGTCTAGCACTCTGCGGTTCTGATCTTGCTGATATAGTCTGCTGGTTTGCAGCGATAAAATACTGGAAAAGAGGGACCGCATGGCCCAGATGAAGTCAATAGTGGCAGAGGAGTTCGGCGAGCCGCAAGTACTCCGGTACACGGACGCGGATCGTCCCGCACCGGGCGAGGGCGAAGCCCTGATCGAGGTCCGCTCCGCCGGGGTCAACTACGCTGACACGATGCGCCGCCGCAATCAATACCTCGTCCCCCAAGAGCTACCATTCACGCTGGGCTCCGAGGTCGCAGGAGTCGTCTCCGAAGTGGGGGAGGGCGTCGAAGACGTGAGTACCGGCGACCGGGTAGTCTCTTTGCTCGATGATGGTGGATACGCCGAGTACGCCGTCGCGCCCGCCCAGTCGCTCATCCCGCTTCCCGAAGGCCTGGATTTCGACGAGGCCGCAGCAGTGCCCTTGCAAGGGCTCAGCGCTTACCACATCCTCAAGACTTCGGGCGCTCTGAAGGAGGGTGAGAGCGTGCTCGTCCACGCGGCGGCCGGTGGGGTCGGGACTCTGGCCGTCCAGATGGCGAAGCTCATGGGCGCCGGGACGGTTATCGCCACCGCGAGTACGCGGGAGAAGCTGGATCTTGCAGGTTCGCTCGGGGCGGACGTCCTGATCGACTACACGGAGGACGACTGGCCGGAGAAGGTGCGTGAGGCAACCAACGGCAATGGAGCCGACGTCATCCTGGAGATGGTCGGCGGCGACGAGTTCCTACAGAAGAACCTGGAATGCCTGGCGTTGTTCGGCCGAATGGTCGTCTACGGCGCAGCTAGCGGCGAGCTCGGGAGCATCATCCCCGCCAACTTGATGAACAACTGCCACTCGGTCGTCGGGTTCTGGCTGATCCGGATATTGGGCCGCCCGGACCTCTTCGTACCGAGCCTCCAGGAGATGCTCGGCTGGATCTCCTCCGGCGACCTGAAACTCACCCTCGGAGGCGCCTACCCGCTAGAAAAGGCCGCCGAAGCACACGGTGATCTGGAAAGCCGCCGGACGACCGGGAAGTTGATCCTCAACCCATAGGGTTGCGCGTTCGGCTGCTGATCACTCGTCGGTTTCGCCCTCGAAGACGGCGAATGCCGAGCCCTGAGGATCGCTTAGGACGGCGATCCTGCCGGCCCCCGGCTCCATCGGTCCGGCGAGCAGCGCGCCACCGAGACTTTCTGCTTTCTCCGCTGCCTCATCGCAGGAGGTAACGCTGAAGTAGGGAAGCCAGTGCGATGGCATCTCGTCCGGCTGCCCGGTCATTGGCATCATGCCGCCGTTCATCCAGCCGGAACGGTTCTTGATCGTGACGTAGGCCGTCTGCCCATCCTCCTCGATCGGATCTGTTTCCCAGCCGAACAACGCCGAATAGAAGTCCGTGGCCTTCTCTAGTTCGCGGGTCTGCAGCTCGTTCCAGGCCATGCAGCCGACGTCGTTGACCCGTCCAGCGCCCATGTGATCCCACGTCTCCCACACACAGAGCACGGCGCCACTCGGGTCGGCGAATACCGCCATGCGACCGGCCTCCATAACGTCGAAGGGCTCCTCGAACACGCTGGCGCCCAGTTCCTTCGCCATCGCTGCTGTCTCATCGGCGTTTTCGACACCAACGTAGTGGTTCCAATGCCCGGGCTGCTGATCCTGTTGGACTATCGCCGCCACCTCGTCGCCCTGGAGTTTGCACATCGTGTAAATATCTCCGCCGGGCATCTCAGTATCCTCAAACTCCCAGTCGAACAATCCACCGTAGAAGCTCTTGGCGCCATCGAGGTCACTCGTAGACAAATCTAACCAGCAAAAAGTTCCCGGCTCGTAGTTTTCTCTCTTGCCCATCAGCGCCTCCTTAGTTGCGACTTCACTTTCACCGAAAGTCTACGAGGAAGGTTTTGATTCCCAAGTAGCAAAACCTGTCAGGCACAAAAAAAGGCGAGGATTTCTCCCCGCCTAAAAAACTGCCCGACTGAAATGCTGAAAAGCTCTAAATCACCGAGCTAGAAGGACCGCCGGACACGTAGATCGTCTCACCGCTGATGTACGAAGCTTCGTCGGAGACGAGGAAGGCGACGACGTTGGCGATGTCCTCGACTTTACCGAAGCGCTTCAGGGGGATGTTGGAGGCGAAACGCTCTTTCATGTCCTCCATCGTCATGCCGACCCGCTCGGCGGCCTCCTTGGTCATCTCCGTCTCGATCCAACCGGGCGCCACCGCGTTGACGTTTATGTTGAACCTGCCCAATTCCAGCGCCATCGTCCGGGCCATCGCCTGAAGACCGGCCTTTGCCGCAGAATAGTTGACCTGCCCCTTGTTACCCAGGGCCACGATGGAAGAGGTCATCACGATCTTACCGTATTCCTGCTCCACCATGTACTTCTGGGCCGCCTGGGAACACAGGAAGCTGCCCTTCAAATGAACGTCGAGCACCTTGTCCCAGTCGTCCTCACTCATCTTGAACGAGAGGTTGTCTCTCAACAAGCCGGCGTTGTTTATGAGGATATCTACCGTCCCGAAGTGGTTCGCGACCTCCTCGAAAGCCGCCGTAACCTGCTGGGCACTAGATACGTCACACGCTATGGCGATCGCCTCGGAACCGACCTTCTCTACCTCTTCCACCGTCTCCTGACAGGCTTCCGCTGAAAGGTCCAGAACCGCTACCTTGGCCCCGTCCTTGGCTAGGCGGACCGCTTCAGCAGCCCCGATACCCCGTGCCGCACCTGTTACCACCGCTGTCCGTCCGCTAAGTCTTCCCACGTCTACACACCTTTCTATGTGCGCTTCAGCACCCCGCCTCTGCTACGGGCTACCAGATATTGATGAGAAGCTGATTGTATACGATTAGAATATATATGTCTAGTGCGTATAAGTGCAATAAGGGAGTATGTGCATTGGTCAAAACCTGATCAAGGAATTATAGCCGAGCTTTGCAATCTGAGTTCGTGCATCCGATTACACAGGCTGTGGCCGAACAGTAAAAAGACTCCCTCCCGGGGATCGGGAAGGAGCCTGGATGTTGATTCGTGCGGGTGTTTGGTTCAGGTTCTTATGTAGACTCCGCCGTTAATGTCCAGGGATTGGCCGGTTATGTAGTCGCCGTCCACGACTAGGTAACGTACGGCCCGTGCGATCTCCTCCGGCTGGCCGAAGCGACCGAGAGGAACGGTTTTGAGTAGTTTCTCCTGGGCCTCTTCCGGTATATCCGCGACCATGTCCGTCTCAATGAAGCCGGGGCAGATGGCGTTGACCGTGATACCGTACCGGGCGAGTTCCTGAGAGGCGGTCTTTGTGAACCCCAGAAGGCCGGCCTTTGCGGCGGCGTAGTTAGCTTGACCGATATTGCCCGCCTCGCCCACGAAAGAGCTCATGTTGATGATCCGGCCGCTCTCCTGCTCGATCATGTGTGGCAGCGCCGCGTGAACGGTGTAGAAAGCACTATTCAAGTCTACCTGTATTACCTGGTCCCAGTCCTCGATCCCCATCTTCTTTAACGTCTTGTCCCGGTTCATGCCGGCGTTGTTTACCAGAATATCTATCTGGCCGAAATTTTCGATGGTCTCGTCGATCAGCTTCTGGGCCTGCTCCGCATC